>DASUTP010000205.1:0-9296 GCA_036374515.1 Chryseolinea sp.
TAAGGTGCTTGTCCGGCCATATCCCTTGTCCTGTCTATAGTTTCACCTGTTCTCGCTTTTTGTAGTCTTGCATTATACTCCGTCTGGCCCATTTCGATTTCAGAATAGGTGAAAGTGAAATTTCCGTTAATGGTAAAGTTGTTCAGCATTTTTGAGACAAATCCGAGGCTTTGTCTCGCTTCAAATTCCACTCCCAGCGCTTTCCCATCGCCGACATTTCTTGGCTGAAAATTGTTTGGAGCAGTGACATATTGAACGATCTCAATCGGGCGATCGAAAGTCTTATAAAATCCGCCCAGAGAAAATGTCTGACCGCGTTTTTGGAAAATTTCCCAACGTAGATCAAGATTGTCAACTTTGGTTGCCGTCAGGTTGCCGTCCCAGAATATTTCGCCGGTTACCTGATCGACATCTTCAGAAAATCCTCCTATAAAAATCCGTCCGGTAAGCGGATCGTATATCTGGGCAAAAGAAGCTTCCTTAAATGAAGGACGAGCTACGGTTCTGGAATAAGAAAAGCGAAAATTCTGATTCCCTGCCAAAGAATAAATTAAGTTGACTGATGGAAAAAAGTCCAAATCGTCTAAAACATTTGCTTTGTCAAGCGACAATCCTTCCTGGTTAAGGCCGGTATAGTATTGTTTATAACTTTCCACCCTGAGACCTAAAATAGCCTTCAGGGAAGAAGTGAGACCAAATTCATTTGATGCGTACACGGCAACATTTTCAACCTGCGCATCGAACTTGTTTGTGTTAATCGGCAGGAAGCCGGGTTCGTATCGGGTACCGCGGGTCCCGTTCGCATTGCTGGGCCATAAATTTTGAGGAAGAAATATTTCATTGGGATCTCCTGTCAACGGCACCTGGAAAGGCACAAACTGAAAGTTCTGTATTTCATAATTACGCGTTTTATAAGTATAGCCACCACCGGATTTCAATGTGGCAGGCTTGCTAAAGAGCTGATATTTTTTAGTGGCATCAACTTTACCGGCAAGGTTATCTTCTTCAAGAAACCTCCAGATGCGTTCAGGAAAGCCGACCTCAGTGTTGATGGACGGACTTCCGTTGTCTGTCCTGTAACGGATGAAGCGAATATCCGGATCAGTAATTCTTGAACGCGTTGGGGACAGTTTCCACTCGATCTCCCAGGATGCATCTTTGCTGTAATGAGTTCCAGCCAAAAGAATGTTGGTCAATGACCGTTGGCTGTACTCAAGATTGTTCTGATCGGCTTCAAATACAGCACCAAACTCGGAGCCGCGGAAGTCAAACACGCCTGCCTTTGACTCACCGTTTTGCGAATGCAGGAAGTTGAGTCTGTATTTTGCATGTTCGCGCTTAAGGGCTATTCCTGCCAAACCACTAAGCACTACGTTGTTCGTGCCATAGTCCCCCTTTTGATACTCGAGCGTTTGCAGCTCATATTCATCTGCATTACCCTTTCCGTAGCGGCCATACTCTGCGTTCTTATAATATTCTGTTGTGTTTTTGTAGACCACGGAAAAGTTATATCCTATTGTGCTTTCGCCGCTTGAGAATTGGTTTCCAAAATTCAATCCCATGCCATAGTCCATGAAACTCTTCTCTTTGATCGCTGCCATGGTCGGGGTAAAACCCTCCAGGATGCTACGGAACTGTAATCCTGCTTCACTGTCAGGACGACCAACCACCTCTGGATACAACGGTACATTGGTAGTATTGCGCCCGGTCGGTATGTCCCGCGTGCCATCGTCAAAACCTAAAAAGTCGGTGCTCCCCCCATCGTACGTCAGATAATTTTTGTTGAAATGCATGGCAGAATTGTAGCCGCCATTGATCGATATGTTTAAGGTTTTTTCTTCTGGGAAGTCTTTTATGTCTATGTTAACAATACCTCCGGTGAAATCGCCCGGCAGATCGGACGTAAATGATTTTAATACAATAATGTTGTCGATGAGGCTAGTGGGAAACATGTCCATTTGCACAGTGTTCCGGTCAGGATCAAGCCCCGGTATGTCTACTCCATTTAAGGTCGACTTCGTATATCTGTCACCCAGTCCACGCACAAAAACATACTTTCCATCCTCAACGGATACACCCGAGACACGTTTGATAGCTGATGCTGCATCTGAATCTCCGATCTTCCTGAAGCTTGTGGACGAGATCCCGTCCAAAAGATTAGCTGATTTCATTTTAACCGTTAACAATGCCTCTTCCGTGGTTTTTATTGCCTGCGCAGTCACTACTACTTCTGCAAGTTCTGAAACCTCTTCCTTCAAACGGATATTGTCTAAAAGAGTGACCTCGCCTCCAACTACTTTTGTATTTTCGATCGTAAGCGAAGCGTACGAAACATAAGAGATCTTTAATGTGTAGGTCCCAGGATCCAGCTCGATTTCAAATTTGCCGTCTATATCAGTAACGGTTCCCCTGTCTGCGCCGTCGACTACAAGCGTTACGCCTATAAGGGCTTCGCCTGTAGCATCGTCATAAACAGTTCCTCGTACGATGCCGTTTTGTGCCAAAGAATAGGAAGCTGTAAATAAAAGAATGAGATTGAGTAGAATACGCTTTGTCATATGTTTTCCGAGCTAAGCAGAATTGAACTAAAGTTCAATTCAAAATTTTGACAAAGTTGCTGTGAATATTTAAGACTAACGGACCCTAAATGTTATGCCAACATTAAATAATTGTTAACCGGGGAAACCTTCCCATAACAAAAAAGTCCGCAGCAAAACCGCGGACTTTCTTGATGACGAAGAGTGTCTTTTAAAAATTATCCAACGCGCCACTGGTGCCGGCCCACGTCCACGCAAGTTCAGCTGTGTTGGCACCTACTGTATTGGCACCCGCAGCTACGGAAGTTGCAAAAGCGGCTGTACCCCCAACAAAAAAGTCTGCAAGTGCCGTACCCCCTGGTATCGTCGCTTCAAGTGTAGCGAATGTGGATCCAGCCGGTTTTAAATCAACCGTTTGTCCGGCTACCAGGTCAAAGAAGTAAATTGATTCCATAACCGTGAGAGAGTTTGCATCAAGGTCTGCAAGGCCGGCAGATTCCACGTCATCAGCCTCAACGGAAGCTCTGACGCTACCATTTTTAAGCGTGTGCGTTGCTGCAAATGTCCCTTCAGGTCCATCCAATTCAAAGCATTTATCTCCAGCAGCGATGACGACAAAATTGTCAAGTGTACCTCCCCAGGATTGATCTGTATCGATGCCATCGTCGCCTGCATACCAGATCACGGCGTGTTTGACGTTCACCGTGCCGCCGAACCACTCAATTCCATCATCCTGATTTCCCACAACTTCCACGTGCTCAATGACGGTTCCCGAACCGACACCACCAAGTGTCAATCCATTGATTTCATTACCCTCTCCTATGTTTGACCCGCCGTGCCTGATTGAAATATATTTTATCACGCCGGAATTATCCGCTGCGTCCGTGCCTCCATACGTACCGTTAGGATCATCGGCAGGGATTCCTTCTATCTGGGCAGTTTGGTTATCTGAAGCCACAGAGATGGGCGCTTTACCCATGATAAGCAATCCTCCCCATAGGCCGGTTATGCCGGGCTCTAAATTCGGGCTTTCAATTTCTCCTGGTTCCAGCTCATCTGCGATAGATGTAAATATAATTGGCTGATCTGCCGTCCCTTCTGCCATTAGTTTGGCACCCCTTGCTATAATAAGAGCAGTTGCATTAGATCCTGTTCCCGCTTCGCCTTTAACCACAACGCCCGGCTCGATCGTAAGAGTCACGCCGTCGACAACGGCAACCCTGGTCTTCAAAATGTATGTTTTGCCTGTTTCCCAGGTTGCGTTTGCTGTTATGTTTGCACTAACGTCGATCACCGTTTCTTCCACGGGTTCAGCGGTTTTGTTTATTGCTCCGTTCTGTGTTGCAACCTTATCGCTATTGTCTGTCACGGTTATCGTCACGGTGCCCGCTCCGGCTGTTCCATCTGCCGTAAAAGTGACAACAGCGTTGCCTGAAGTGGCGCCTGACGCAGGTTCTGATTTCTTTGCCGCAGTTCCGCCTGTCGCAGTAACCGTCATGGATTTGTATCCCCCTGGGACAGTGACGGCAAACGTAACGTCGGTGGCAGTTCCCACCTGAACATTGGTAAGAGCTGGTGCAGCAATTGACGGCGCGTCTGGCGTTGGTTCGTCATCATCGTCGCACGCCAGAAATGATGTTACCATAACTGCAATGGCTACCATCGAAAGAAATTTTTTCATGACTTAAAGTTTAGTTTTTGATTGTCCAAAGGTGGGCATCTAATGTTAAACCAAGCCAATGAGTGTTTTACCAAATTGTTAGTAACATGAAGGCTTTCTTACCTGAATGTTAATTGCAAAACGGACGTATAGGGCAATAGATTTGTTTTTTATTGCGCAGGCCTGAAATGAATGTTAACGAATTGTTGCTTCGGAAATTTTTGCATGGCCCGCCACTCATCTTCGGGTGAAGTGCCGTTTACTAGTAGGAAACAAATTGAGGCAATGCCCGACTATCTATTTGTTGATTGGCACTTTAGTCAGGATAGCTTTAATGATGTCCGGTGTACGCACATTATCTGCCTCCGCTTCATAATTCAAAATGATCCGATGATTCATGACATCAAGCGCCACTTCCTTTATGTCCTCCGGTAAAACATAGTCGCGGCCTTCCATGTAGGCCATGGCCTTGGCAGCCAGATTTAAATTAATGCTTGCACGGGGTGAAGCCCCGAACTGAATGTATTGCGCCTGATCGTTTAACTTATATTCAAGTGGCTTCCGGGTTGCGTACACGAGCTCGATGATGTAGCGCTCGAGTGAGTCCGAAATCGTCACTTTGTTTACCTGGTCGCGAATGGCAAAAATATCTTCCTTGCTCAGGATCGTATTGACAGTGTAGTCGAACTTCATGTTGGAAATTCTTCGCATGATTTCCATCTCTTGATTTTTCGTGGGATAATCCACAAAAACTTTCATCATAAAACGGTCGACCTGTGCTTCGGGGAGTGGGTACGTTCCTTCTTGATCGACTGGATTCTGAGTGGCCATAACGAGGAAGGGACGATCCAACTTAAACGTAGTTTCACCAATCGTTACTTGTTTTTCCTGCATTGCCTCTAACAGCGCAGACTGCACTTTTGCCGGAGACCGGTTTATCTCATCCGCGAGAATAATATTGGCGAAGATCGGACCTTTCTTTACTTCAAACTTTCCCTCGCGTTGATTGTAGATCATCGTTCCAACCAAATCGGAGGGAAGTAAGTCAGGCGTAAACTGTATTCGTTGAAACTCGAGATGCAACACCTGGGCAAGCGTACTCACCGTGAGCGTCTTTGCAAGTCCGGGAACGCCTTCCAGCAACACGTGACCATTGGTAAACAATCCAATCATCAAACGATTTACCATGTATTCCTGGCCGACTACGACCTTCGCGACCTCATGGTAAACTTGTTTTACCTTTTCCTTATGCTCCTGGTGCTTTTCAACAGCTATGGCTTCCATTAATCTCTTTCAGGTTTAAACCGATAAAATAACGTAATTATTACCAATTCCGGTGGAAATTTTGCTGGAAAAACAATAGGTACTACAAAAGGTTATGGTGCAAGCATTTGTGATCGGGGATATCCACGGCGCCTACAGGGCGTTAGAACAATGTCTGAGTCGTGCGGAATTTAACTACGACTCCGATCACCTCATTTGCCTGGGTGACGTCTGCGACGGCTGGCCTGACACAAAACGGTGTATTGATGAGCTACTCAAAATCAAAAATATCACATACGTTATCGGCAATCACGATCAATGGACATTGAACTGGATGAAAACAAAAGTCGTAGAAGAAATCTGGCGGACGCAGGGTGGCGCGGCCACGATCTCGTCGTACGCGACTGGCATACCGGATACTCATATTGAATTTTTGGAAAAGGCCCGGCCCTATTTTATTTCAGGTAACAAGCTATTTGTACACGCCGGCATCGATCCTGACCGGCCACTGACACAACAAACAGTATCTACGTTCGCGTGGGACCGGCGGCTCATCCAAAGAGCATATGCCTTCATTAACCAGGAAACAAAACACAAGATCACGAAATTTGATGAGGTATATGTTGGTCACACGCCCATTCCATTTGCCAGGCCTATGCAGGCCTGCGAGGTTTGGATGATGGATACAGGAGCCGGATGGGGAGGAGTATTATCGATGATGAACATCGAAACGAAAAAAGTATACACAAGCGATAAGGTGCCGTCACTTTATCCCGGAGTTGAGGGTAGAATGAAAACCAAATGACACTCTTTCGAAATCATCAGGCGGTTGTCATCTTAGCAAATACTACGACCGAACCGCCGCGCGGATTTGCAACATATCCATTGATGAGACTCTGAACCGTCGGCGTCTCGACACTTTTCTTGACCAGGATTTTTGCCGATTCAAAATCCGAGATTGAAGCCTCCCTGTCAAAAAATCCATAACCAACATATGTCCCCCGCTCCACCAACACCAGGGATTGCTCGTCGATATTTCTTCCTCTGCCGATTATGGCCACCGATTCACCTTGTGCCGCGAACGATCGAATGGCGTTCTCAACGCGTTGATTGTAGACTGAAACTGACTCAACACCCATACATGCACCGTCGCACTCGCCGGTTTGGTATTCAAAGCACAACCCTTTGGCTATCTGCAAACCGCTTAATTTCGGGCAAAGATCAAAAGCCCGCACCTTCTCCCAAAGAAAATTCCATGCGCTTCCTTTGGAGCTGAACCGCTTTAACGGACGCGATCCTCGTGTAACGACGTTGACCGAAAAACGGAGATAACCGTTGCGGTCTTCATAGTCATAAATCCCCCACTCTTCTGCGCGGAATTTTTGGGCCTGGTTGTATTTTGGCCAAAGTCGACGAATTTCCTGTGATTCCAGGATCAGTGCGATTAACTCATTGCCGGTCAATTCGTAACTGATGTGATGAATTTCGTTCCGGATTTTTGAACGGCTCCACTCCCGTGCATCCCCTGTAAAATGACCGGCAATACGTTTTTTAATATTGATGGCTTTTCCCACGTAAATTACGTTACCATGGGCGTTATGGAAATAATAAACACCGGCGAGATAAGGAAGCCGGTCGAATTCCTCCTTTGGCAGATTTGGCGGCAGTATAGTTTCGCCCGAATTGCGTTTCAGTGTTTTAATAATGTAGCCGTCGTGATCCCGTTTCAGCAATTGATCAAAAATTTTTACCGTCGCTTCAGCATCGCCTCCAGCGCGATGCCTGTTAATGATTTCAATGCCTAAACTTTCCGAAAGGCTTCCCAGACTGTAGGAGCGGAGGCCTGGAATAATTTTGCGACTCAGGCGCACGGTACAAAGTTTTTTCGACTGCCAGTTGATACCGACATCCTCAAGTTCCTTTTTCAGAAAAGAATAATCAAAATGCGCATTATGGGCCACAAAAATTTTCCCCTCCAGCCGTTTGAAAATATCGTCGGCTACCTCTTTGAATGACGGCGCCTCCAAAACCATTTCTGTTGTGATGCCAGTTAGCCCCGTGATATAGTATGGAATGTTTCGCTCCGGATTAATCAACGTATGAAACTTGTCCGTTATCCGGATGCCATCGTGATGGTAAATGGCCACCTCCGTGATGCGATGGTTTGCAGCGTATCCACCGGTTGTCTCAATATCAACAATCGCGTACATGGCTGTAAGTTAAAATTTGACTTCTTGACTTAAAAGAGGAAATTCAACCAAATTTTAAATCCTCAAAAAAATGAATGCAATTATTCGCTTTTTGCTTTCAGGCCTCGCTGTGTTATTAACGGCTTACCTGCTGCCCGGGGTTCACGTCGAGCACTATGGGTATGCGCTCCTGGCAGCACTGTTGATATCATTGGCCAACATCCTGGTAAAACCGATCCTGATTATCCTGACTATTCCCATAACCATATTTACGCTGGGTCTATTCTTACTTGTGATTAACGCATTAATTATACTCTTGGTAGAGTCCCTGGTGCCAGGTTTTGCCGTGGATGGATTTTGGTGGGCCCTGGCATTTAGTCTGATCCTGTCGATCTTCAATAGCATGTTTTCAGAGTTAACCGCTTCCAAAGAAAAGTAACGATACCATTCCCGGGCGACACTCGCCCGGGTGGTCTTGAAAGGATTTTTTTGCCAACTATTCCTTTATGGGATTTCTGAGAAATTATTTGCTCAGTTGCGATTGCTATTGAGCAGGTGATTGTTTGGAGTCGACTTGACATGCTGTTTGACGATTCCAGCCAGCCTTTGATCGACGTCTTCCATCAACAATACAGCTTCAACACCCAACGCGTTGCTCAGGTGTTCGGCTTTGTCGTCAATTTTATCCGACAAGAAAATTACCGGGGTATCCCGGTTGATTGAGTTTGTTCGAATTGACCTGATCAACTCAAAACCTGTGACCACAGGCAGGTCAGTGCCGCAAATTATCAGATCGAAATGTTCGATTCGAGAGGTTAGGAGCCCATCCAAACCAGATTCTGTTTGAAACACAACGGGATTTTTTTCGCTAAGCACTGACTGAATGACATCAACGGTATTTTTCTGCCTGTGAACCACAAGAATTTTCATTGCCTTCTATGCGATTAAGACTATTTTTCAAAAGCGTATACTGAAGTTCGCATAAAATGCCTTGATTTTTTTTACACTTGAAAGACGCCGGGAAGGTTTCGGAGAAAGAAAAAATTGGAAGGCTTGAAAACTTCCGTTAAAACGACGTAAACGGCAGGCCGGCAGGTCTGATTCCAAATAAAAAATAGTACAATTATACTACCAGGACTTTGGCAAGAATCAAATCACAACCCCAACGTCGTATGCATATTTTACCAACCCGACGATGTTATTGACGCCAACTTTTTCCATAATGTTAACACGATGATTTCGGACTGTATTTTCGCTTAAGAACAGGCGCTGTCCAATTTCCTTCATGGTGAGTTCCTGACAAATTAATTGGAGTATTTCCTTTTCCCGCTCGGTCAGTTCAGCACTTTGAAAAGTCGGTCGTTGACTCATCCTTTTTTCGTTGACACTTTTTCGAAGCACCGTTGCAACCAGCTCGTTGTGATAAAAATCCTTATCGGCTACGCCATAGATAGCCTTCTCCAGCTCGTCCGGTTCTGTATTTTTTAAAAGAAACGCGTGCACGCCAAGGTCCATCATATGAAGAATAAAGTTATTGCTATTGTGCATGGTCAGTATGATGATTTTTACCTCCGGATATTTCTGGAGGATATTGGTGCTGGTTTCGGTCCCGTCCATTACCGGCATTTGAAGGTCCACAATTACAAC
>DASUTP010000206.1:0-5269 GCA_036374515.1 Chryseolinea sp.
ACGGAGATACACCCGGCTTCAATGGAATCCATTTTAACGTTTGCGTTTCTCCGGGCATGATGAGAATTTCAGCATTTGTGGCACCTTTGATTGCAAAGCCGTGGGGGACATCCCAATCCTGTTCCAGGTTCGTCACGTGGAAATATACTTCATCACCCACCTTGATCCCTTCAATATTGTCAGGCGTCAAATGTGATCGTATTGCAGTCATATAAACGTGCACTTCTTTTCCTTTGCGTTCAACTTTTGTTTTGCCTTCGCCAAGTGCGGCATAGGGATGCTTGTTGTCTTCAAGCCTGAAGATTTTGGTTGACTTAGGCATCAGGATGCTGGCGGGAATTGCCTCCGCGTAGTGTGGCTCACCCGTTGTCGGGAAGTCGAGAAGCAGCTGCATTTTATCGCCGGAGATGTCGTAGATCTGCGCGGATTGTGTTAACTCCGGTCCGGTAGGCAAGTAACGGTCTTTGGTAATCTTGTTATACGCGATCACATATTTACCGTGTGGCTTGCGTGTAGGGCCTCCCGGCACTGAAAGGTGTCCAATCGAATAATACGTTGGCACGCGATCGAGTACTTCAAGGGTCTGAACTTTCCATTTTACGATTTCCGAGGACACGAACATCGAAGTATATGCATTTCCTTTTTCATCAAATTCCGTATGGAGAGGGCCAAGACCTGGTTTCTGAACTTCGCCATGAAGCGCCGATTCGTATTTAATAACAGGAATACCGGCAAAATCACCTTCAAAATCCTTGTTCTCAATGGCTTTTATCATTTTCGAAAAAGAGAATACAGGAATAAGCGCGGCTAGCTTTCCACTACTCACAATGTATTCTCCGGATGGATCGACGTCACAGCCGTGAGGAGATTTCGGGCAGGGAATAAAATAGATGATATCCTTTAATTCCGATGGATCTAACTGGAGAACCTCTTCCATCATGGTAGAGGTGGCGGTGTGCGTCTTTTCATCGAAAACATTGTGGGCATATTTTGCCTTTGAGGTTTTACCCTTGCCTGCTTTTATATATTCTTCAGCTTTTTTCCAGTTCACAGCCATGATGAAGTCTTTATCCTTTTGTGAGGCATTGACTTCGAGAAGGGTATAAGCTTGTTCGGTATTGTAACACGAAAAGAAAAACCAACCATGCGACGGGCCCTTGCCAGCCCGTGCAAGGTCAAAGTTTACGCCTGGAGTCACGAGCTGAAATGCGATTTTCATGTGACCTGCTGTGTCAACACTGATGAAGCTTACCGTGCCCTTGAAGTTTTCTTTATAGGTGCTGATGGGAACGTCTGTGTTATCACCGATTGGTATGCTAAAGCGGGTGCTGGCGATTACGTACTCAGTGTTCTCGGTGATGAAAGGGGAGGAGTGATTTCCTCCGCTGTTCGGAAGCTCTAGAATTTCAGCCGTACGGAATGTTTTTAAGTCTATTCTTGCCACCCGGGGAGTGTTGTTGCCATTACCAAAGGCCCACCGGCCGTCGTGTTCACCGTTCGTAGTGGAAATTGCTATATGATGCAGATCATCCCAGGGGACGAAACCATGTGATGTATTTAACATCGGTTTAGTCTCCTCGCTGTACCCCCATCCACTTTCCGGACTTACCGAGAAGACGGGTACAATACGGAATAATCTTCCCGATGGAATTCCATAAATTCCTATCTGGCCATTAAAACCTCCCGAGACTATATTATAAAATTCATCATATTTACCTGGCGCAACATAAACTTTACTTGCTGCGTCGCCTGTAGCAACCGTTGCAGGAGCGTTGGGTTTACAATTAATGAGTGAGAACGCCACAACGGCGCAGGCAACTCCCCATAATATTTTAGTTTTCATTTTTAGTATTGATTAGTACAAGTTTCTTAATCCTATTTTTCCCCGTCATTCTGCCGCATGAATTCCAAGACATCACGCGCATCGCCTACAGACACATTTTGATTCGGCATTCGTGTTAGGCACAGTTCGAGAAGTTTTTGGGCCTCAGCATCCTGAGCAAGCATCACATCAACATCGGTAACCATATTCATGATCCACTCCGGTTTTCTACGTTTAGTCACATCTTTCCATCCTGGACCAACCACACGTTGATCATCAAGCCGGTGACAAGCCTGACATTTCATTTCGTAGATAGCTTTTCCCCTGGGGATGCGCTCTTGTTCCAATGGCGTATTTAATGTGACTTCTTTTACCTGACCAAACCCCTTACCCTCATTGGCGTTTTCTGCAACGGCATCTTTTTCCTCTGTACCGTTTATTTCTTCTTGCGAATCTTCTCCTTCCGTTTTTTCCTTCGGCTTTTCAGGGCCACAAGCAGCGAGGACTGCCGCAAAAAATAAAGCAGAGACTATTTTTTTCATAGTTTGTGTTGTTTGGTTGAATTATATACTAGGACTAAAAGTCTTTATCAGTGCTAAAGTATAGTAGTGCATAGATTGTCAGTATGATCTGAATCATACCGACACTATGATTTCTATCAGGTTATTGAACACTCCCAACGTACGCTATACGCGCAATTCTTAAACAACCAGTGCTTAACGAATGTAATTTAGCGTGTTAATATGGCCTATGCAAAAAATATCTTGTTTTTGAGTTCATGCTTGACCTGAAGAGTTGTTGAGTGTTGAAGGCCCTAAATGGCCTTACTGAATAGTTGCTTATCAGGAAAGATGCTGGACGTTGCCTGATATCGTAAGTCAAAAGCGCTGCAAATATTGCGAATGAAGGCTCTGCCAATGTCGGTGACTTGGAATCCTTCCATCGTTTTTGCTAAAATTCCGTCATGGCAGAGCGAATGCAACGACGCGGCGATCGACCTTTCGTTTAGTGCAACCAAATTTTCCAGTGCTATACTGCCCTGGCAAGCTACTTGCAGAATGCACTTCTTTAAAAGAAGGTCCTGGTCAGTTTGAATATGGCCTTTTGCAATTGCCAAGCCATGGTTTGAAATAGCGCTTGCGTAATCTTCAACTTTTTTTGCGTTTTGGGCATAGGCATATTTTGCATCGCTGATCGCGGAAGAGCCTAATCCAATGAGCAAATCAGCCTCTGTCGTCGTATATCCCATAAAATTCCGTCGCAGTTTTTCTTGCTTGTGAGCCAGTAGCAAAGAATCATGGGGCAAAGCGAAGTGGTCCATGCCTATGTCCTCATAGCCTTCGATTTTTAGTATAGACCTGCCCGTTTCGTACAACAGGCGCTTCATAACATCTGATGGGAGATCGGCGTCTTCATATCCGCGCTGGCCGGGTTTTAACCAGGGTACATGCGCATAGCTGTAAAATGAAACTCTGTCAGGTCTCAGGGTCATGACCTTTTCAAAGGTATCGATGATTGTGGATGGTGTCTGGAATGGGAGACCATAAATCAAGTCGAAACTTACCGATTTATAACCGATGGCTCGGCTGAGACCGTTAACCTGTTTGAGGTTTGCAAAGGGCTGAATGCGATTGATGGTCCGTTGGACTTTTTCGTCAAGGTCTTGCACGCCAAAGCTAACGCGTCGAAAGCCAAGATTAAAAAGCGTCTGCAAATGTTCGTGCGTTGTATTGTTGGGATGGCCTTCAAAGCTAAATTCATGGGTGGCATGAATGCTGCAATCTTCCAACAGCGACGTTATAAGTAATTTCAGATTTTCAGGACTAAAGAATGTTGGTGTACCTCCACCTAAATGCAACTCGCGGATCAGTGGTCGTTTTCCGAAAATCTTTTTATACTGATTCCATTCCTTTAATAGCGATCGTATATATCGAACTTCATGCTGATGGTTTTTGGTAATACGCGTATTGCAGGCGCAGTAAGTACATAGGCTTTCGCAAAAGGGCAAGTGGATGTATAAACTGATACCTTTGCTATCGTTACTTTCATCAAATGTTTTTTTCACGGACTCAATCCATTCTTCCGTTGTAAATTTCTCCGTCTCCCAGTAGGGCATCGCCGGATAGCTTGTATACCGTGGGGTCGGCACGTCATATTTTTTTAATAATTCGGATTCCGTCGGTAGTTTAGTCATCCTGAAAATTCAAACATTGGTGGTGAAAACTTAATGAGGCGAATCAATCTTTAATATGATTTTTATCAGGTATTTTTTTAAGGTTCCAATCATACGACCCTAAGAAATTTCTCCATAAAAGAAAGTATGCGTGGCCTGCCTAAGTTTTCTCTGCTGAATCGAAGGAGACATATTTTTTGCCACCCTTGTTGATAACAGCAGCCCAAAAAAAGAAGAAACACGAAAACGAAAGTGGAAGCGAAAACAGAAATATCAGTTGGGATGAATTGAAGAAAGGACCTGGCTGGAACTTGGCCCACCAGGGCTGACCAATTAAAAAGAATTGAGTAAAGCAAAAGGAAATTAAGAATAGGGTTAGAGCTTTGGTCCCTAAGGATCTATTCATAAAATCCATTTCCATGTACCAGATGAGAATGGGCAAACTTATCACGGCTATCAGAACAAGGTGAATGTAAGCAATTACTATCGGGCGAAACTCAAAAGCAAATTGCGCGATATCGGGGTGAGCGGATAACAACTGTAAAAATAATTTCAGGACGAAAGCCAAAAATGCAGCCACTAGAAATGGAAAAGAATACGCATGCATACTTTGCCTGATTGCGCGTTGTTTAAAAAATGAAATAAGGAACCATAAAGCATAAACTTGAACACCAGCGGCGACTCCTGCAGTGAAGTTAATTGCCAGTGCCGGCTTCGCCCATAGCACACTAAGCAAGTAGGCAGGAACACATGAAATTGCCATCCATCGTCCAATTCTTATGGCGTTTTTATAGTCCTGCAGGACCTGTTTTCGTTCCAAGAGATGAAAAAAGAGACTGAATACGCCAAAGAGGAAGAACCCGTTGTATTGAAAATGCAAGTAGTAGTAAATGGAAAAATAGTACCATTGACCTTGCCCCAATCCTGCCGACATAAGATAGCCAAGTGAAAATGGTCCTGCAGTTGAGATCAGAAAAAATATTAGAGAAGCTTTTGCATACCAGGTGGATATAGTATTCACCCCTTTCGATTTCCTAAAAAAAATAATCACAAAGGCTATGGCTGTGACGGTATGCAAGGTTGAAAACACAATTGAGAAAAGGCCATATCCCTGTAATGGAAATGAGACCATCATCGGGATCAAAAAAGCTTGTAACAAAAGGAATAGCACTTTAAACGGCCTTTGTTCTTTTTCGGGTATATAATGCATCGTATAGGCTATATACAAAGCGTTAAAAATCCATCCGAGAAACATAATGTGCGAGTGAGCGTGC
>DASUTP010000207.1:0-5577 GCA_036374515.1 Chryseolinea sp.
AGAAAAATAGTCCGCATGAAAATTTCATTGTTTCTCAGTATTTCATTTTTAACCTGTCTTGCTGTGTTAGCCCAGGCACAAATTGTCCCCACAGCGTTGCGCTGTGAGTATCTGGAGAATCCCCCGGTAATCGATGTTGCCACCCCCCGGCTATCGTGGGTGAATGTTGCCGGCGAGGGGGACCGCGGGCAGGTTCAGACGGCATGGGAAATCAGGGTCGCAAGTTCAAAAGAAGAGTTGCTGAAGGGCCGTGCGGATTTGTGGTCAAGTGGCAAGGTCACCTCCGGGCAATCCACAAATAATTATTATGCAGGCAAAACACTGCTATCGCGTCAAGACTGTTGGTGGCAAGTTAGAACGTGGGATAAAAAAGGAACTGTTTCACAATGGAGCGAACCAGCATCGTGGAGCATGGGACTGCTAAAACCTGAAGAGTGGACAGCGCAGTGGATAGGCGCTCCGTGGCAAGGCGAAGAGCCCTTGCCAAAGCCGGCCCGGAGGAGGCCCGAAAACGAGGCGCTCGATCCGACATTGTGGCCGCCTCCTGCCCCCTTGCTGCGAAAGTCATTTTCCATAAACAAAAAAGTTGCGTCAGCTCGTGCCTTCGTGACCGGACTGGGATTTTTCGAGTTTTATGTAAATGGAAAAAAAGTGAGCGACGATGTACTCGTGCCAAACCTGACTGCCTACGGCAAGCGGCCGGACCTGGAAAATAATTACATATCTATACCTGATAACTTTCGGGAGTACCGCGTGATGTACCTGTCGTACGATATCAGCGACATGTTAAAAACGGGGGACAATGCCGTGGGCGCAATTCTGGGCAACGGCTTCTATAATGCCCCGATGAATTGGACGCACTCCTACGGATCGCCGCGGTTTATTGGTCAGATTTATATTCGCTATACTGACGGCACCGAAGATATCATAGTCAGCGATCAGCGTTGGAAAGCATCGAAGAGTGCTATTGTTATGGATCTCGTGTATGACGGCGAACATTATGATGCGCGGTTAGAACAACCGGGGTGGAGCAGTCCGGGCTTTGATGATAGCAAATGGGAGCCCGCTGCGACGAGGAAGGCTCCGGAGGGTAAAATGAAAGCGCACATGTCCCCAACGGATAAGGTATTGGAAAAATTAAAACCCGTCAAAATCGAGCCTTTGGGAAATAGCAAGTTCAGAGTTGACTTTGGCGAAGAGATTTCCGGTTGGGTGCATCTGCAGAATGTTGTTGGCGAGTCAGGTCGAAAAATCGATATACGATACATTTGTGAGTCGCATGTGGGCACCAATTCTTATACGTTGAAAGGAGGTGCCCGGGAATCGTACGCCGCGAGGTTTACGTGGTTTGTATTCCGCGAAGTGGAAATTACAAACTGGCCTGGAGAATTGAAAGGGGAAAACCTCCTGGCTGAGGCCGTGTACAGTGATGTCAGGACAACGGGAAAATTCGAAACGTCAAATACATTGTTTAACAACATCAACAAAATCTGGTGGAGGAGCCAAACCGACAATATGCATGGAGGCATTGCCAGCGATTGTCCTCATCGCGAACGGTCGCCCTATACGGGCGACGGGCAAGTGGCTTGCATAACGGTGATGCATAACTTCGATGCCAGAGCTTTTTATACCAAATGGATCCAGGATATACTCGGGGCGCAAAACCCCGAAACCGGTTATGTGCCGAACGGCGCGCCCTGGCAGCCAGGCTGTGGAGGAGGTGTCGCCTGGGGCGCGGCAATGCAAATCATGCCGTGGGAATTTTATCAGCATTATGGCGATCTTGATATGCTGAAAAACAATTATGAAGGAATGAAAGGCTATATAAAATATATGCTAACGTGGACAAATGCAGAAGGAATTATGCACTCTCAGGCACCCGATGCCGCCAAACCAAATCAATGGTTAAACCTGGGTGACTGGGCTCCTGCGAAAGAACTCCCGCCTGACCACATGGTGCATACGTTTTACCTTTGGCGGTGCGCCGAGCTGACGGCGAAAACGGCTCAAGCTCTGGGCAAGAACAGTGAAGCTGACGAATACGGCAAGCTTGCCGAAAGAACTAAAGCAGCCTTCCAGAAAAAATATTTCAACGAGGAAAAAGGAACTTATGGCGCGTACGGGGGAAACGTTTTTGCATTAAGAATGGGTGTGCCCGCTGCCCAATACCCGCGCGTCGTGTCGGCTCTGAAATCTGATATTATCGCCAACGGCGGAAACCTTGACACCGGAATATTTGGTACGCAGTTTTTCTTTGAGACACTTTCGGAGAACGGCCTACATGATTTAGCGTTTGAAGCAATGAATAAGAAAACACAACCGAGCTATGGTTGGTGGATCGAGCAAGGTGCTACGACAAGTTGGGAGCAATGGAATGGCGAGGGTTCGCGCAATCATCCCATGTTTGGCGGTGGTATCGTTTGGTTTTATCGTGTGCTCGCGGGATTAAACACGGACCCGTCACAACCGGGGTATCGGAATATTATTTTTAAGCCACAGCCTGCGGGCGATGTTACGTTTGCGGTTTTTGAAAATGAGACGCCCAACGGAATTGCAGCCATAAACTGGAAGAAGAACGACAATTCCTTTAAGGTGGACATCCAGGTTCCAGTGGGCAGCAGCGCTGACGTTTACGTACCAGCATCAAAGGCAGAGAACGTTACTGAAAGCGGCAAGAAAATTAAAAATGACGGGGTGATCCGATTTGAAAAAATGGAAAATGGATACGCTGTATTCAGGGTGGGCTCCGGAAAATATTCTTTTGATTCGAAAGCGTTAAATTAAAAAAGTATTCAGGCAAATAATTCCATTTCGGCGACGCCTTTGCCGTCCGGAGTGGTATAAAAAGGTCTTTTTTCAATCACGTAATGGGTGTCTTCCGGAATGCCCAGCGCGTGGTACAACGTCTGGTGTATCTGATCAATCTTAATAGGTTTTTCTATGGTCTTGCAAGGCCTCTCGTCGGCGGTTTTGCCAAACGCAAAACCTTGTTTGATACCACCACCAAACATTAAAATAGAACATCCATCTGTAAAATGCCGGTGCATTCCATAGTGCTTCAGTTCCTGAATTACGTCGGGTTGTTTCACCTGTTCTTTAACTTTCGCTCCCGGCCGTCCTTCCACCATCATATCGCGGCTAAACTCGCTGGCTAAAATCACAAGTGTCCGATCAAGGTGGCCGCTGTGCTTCAGATCTTTAATCAACTGGGCAACTGGAGCATCAATTTGTTTTTTCATATCCACTAATCGCGTGTAGCCATTTTCATGTGTATCCCATCCCTTAAATGGTTCGTATTCTGTTGTCACGCTGATGAATCTCGCCCCTTGTTCCGTAAGCCTCCTGGCGAGCAGACATCCAAGGCCAAAACGTCCGGTGTTGTATTTATTGTAACTTTCTTTGGGTTCCTTGCTCAGGTCAAAGGCCTGTGCTTCCGGGGAATTCAGCAGCCTGTACGCCTGTTCCATCGATCGTTTCAGCGATTCTTTTTGATAGTCACTTCCAAATTCGCCGACCGGGCTTTTGCTGATAAGTTCGTTATACAGTTGATTGCGTTTTTCAAAACGCTGGTAGCTCATCCCCTGCGGCGGTTTTACGCTTTCAAGACCGGTGCTGGGATCCGGAATAAAAAACGGCCCGAATTCATTTCCTAAAAAGCCCGCTGTGTGAAATGCTTTAAGTTCTTCAGCCTCTCCCACAGTAAAGCGTTGGCCGATATCAATAAAGGGGGGAATCACGGGATTTTTTGGTCCCAATTCTTTCGCGATCCATGAACCGATATGCGGCGCGGCAACAGTCTGAGGAGGCTCGTAACAAGTATGCCAATGATATTGGTGCCTTGAATGCAAAATATGGCCGAGATCGGCAGCAACATACGACCGGATAATTGTGCCGAGGTTCATAACACTTCCGATGGATTCAAGACCTTCCGAGAAAGAGATTCCGTCCAACGCGGTGGGTACTGATTTGAACGTGCTTAAAACGCTGGCGGCTTGCATGCCCTTTTCAAACGGCGTAAACTTCTTGGGGTCGAACGTGTCTGTATGGGCCATTCCACCCGCCATCCACAGCAAGATAATTGTATCGGCTTTAGCCTTGATCTTATTTTTTACACACGAGCTGAGAAGTCCCGTTGCTGGCGTACCCGCAGCCAATGCGGAAAGCGTCGCAGCACTGGCTCTTTGTAAAAACTCCCTGCGACTCCAGTTCTTATTCGTCCCTGATCCCATTGTCACGTTTTTCGAATGCTTTAATAAATTAACTGAAATTCCGGTAGCAACATAACGGCCCAAATGAAATCTTCAACGGCGCCGTCGTTCGGCGAGTTACCCAGTGTGTTCACGGCAACTTTCATTTCTTCAATCGTGGGTCCACGTCCCAGCGCCCTCATGTAAAGCGATTCCACCAATTCCTCGCTGGTTTTGAATTGTTCCCTCCATTTTCTTGCGCCGGATTCCAATACGTTGTTAAATAAACTTCCATTCGTCAGTTCAAGAGCCTGCAAAAGGTTGGCCATCGATGCTCTTTCCGTTAATACATTCTCCCGGTTAGGGCGCCCCAGGGCTGTCTGAAAACCATCGTTTTTTACAAGCGACGCGCGGACCCGAACCGCTGGTGTCCCTTTCATGGAGGGTTTAAAGGCCTTAGCCGAATCAGGATAGAGTGGGTAAACAATTGCGCTGACAGCATCGGCAAACTGCTCGGCGGATAGTTTACGTCGATGCATTCCTCTGAAAATGTAATCCTCAGCAAGCATTTCGTCTTCGCTTTTTATTTCTACCGATGGCAGCTGATATGTCCGCGAGGTGACAATGGTGAAAATCAATTTTTTAAGGTCATTCTTATTCTCCACAAAGTCCCATGCGAGCCAGTCCAGCAGATCCTGGTCCCAAGGTACGTTGTCCATAAGGTCTGTGGGTGCGACGATCCCCCTGCCCATGAGCTGAGACCATATTCTGTTGACGATTGTACGGTAAAGCCTGCCGTTTCCAGGTGCGGTAAGATAGGCCGCCAGTTGCTTCAGCTTTACTTCTGGGTTCGCAGTGCTGTCGATCGTGCCTAATTCGGAAAAGATTATCCCTGTTCCGGCCATTTTCCCTGTGGGAACGTCGCACCGGTTAATTTCAAGTGTCGTATCTGAAAATATGTTGGCAAAGTCATATGCCTGCTTAAGTGTCCAGTCGCTGATAAAGCTGTCATGACAGGAAGCGCATTTCAGGTTCAGTCCAAGAAACACCTGGGAAACATTTTGTGCTGCCTGCATTTCAACGCGCTGACTGGCGTTGACTGTACCCCGCCATTCTATTCCGCGGATAAATCCCTGGGAGCTTTTGTTTGGACTGATCAGCTCCTTCACAAAGACATCGTATGGTTTGTTCCTGGCAAGAGCATCATATAGCCAGTCCGTGATTTGAAATCTGCCGCCTGTTATGTAGCCTGTTCCTGAATAATCATTTCTGAGAGCGTCATTCCAGAATGTCAGCCAATGTTGTGCATAATCATCATTCCGGTCCAATAGCTCTTTTACCAATTCATTTCTTTTCAGCGGTTCATCGTTATCCACAAAAGCTTCCACAC
>DASUTP010000208.1:0-8682 GCA_036374515.1 Chryseolinea sp.
GACTGTCGATCGACCCGCAACTGCATCAATAAGACGAAAACTTCAACCCGTAGCGGGTACCAGTGCTCCCGATCCAACTGATGTTCCTGAAAAAAAATACGCTGACATAGACGATCGACTCTCTATTCCGGACGAGCTATTGAGAGAAAACCTCGTGTTTTGCACCTCTGAATTTAACGGTGTTGATACGTCGCGGCTGCGCAAGCAGTTTCCGCTTAAGATCACTTCACCACGTCCGAGGCGACAATTATTTACGTCCTTTGGGTTTATGGTCAACGAATATTCTGGAGGAGCCGAAATCCGCATCGGTATACCCTCACTATACGCGGTGGCCAACGCCGGGCTAATGCGCGAGGGGTACTTACGATATGGATATGGTATTGGAAGCACAATACCGATAAAATCGGGCATTTCGATAACCCCAGTCTACACGTTTGCCACCCTGCGTCGCCGGCAGGATTTTCTAATTGACGAAAACCTTAATTTGGTTGTCGATGATGGATTGAAACTCAAGGGGAAGCATCACCAGCTGAAATTTTTATTTCAGATACAATTATCCCGTAGGCTGACCTTACATGCAGGTCCGACGATTAACCTGTTAAAATCCTCATTCATCTATGATAAGAACCCCGTTGTATTAACGCAAGTCATAAGGTCATACGCCCCCTCACCAAACTCTTACTATCCTTCTCCATCGTCAGTCAGCATCGCCCGGTCCGTGTATTACCTTCCGCCGCCTGATTATTCGACGTTTAAATCCTGGGTAGGTTTTGAAGGCGGCCTTTCTTACGCAATAAAATTTTCCCGTCGTTGATAGTGGTGTAAGATTTTCAGCCTGTCTTATCTCTAAGCACACAAAGTGCTAAACAATTTGGCTTTGAAATCATCACCAACATTGCGCGAAGCTTTCCTGGTATTTCTCTCCTTGACCGTTATGGCGCTTTTTAATGCCGGTCTGGTATGGGAACAACAAAGGCTATCCTTGCAGTTTATGAATTTTGAATTTAAGAGGATGCTTGACCTGGATGAGCATCAGATCGAGGAAATAAGATCAATCCAGGCAAATTACGAAAGCGAAGTGTTGAGAATCGATGTTAAAGGTGGGCAGGCAACGGCTACGACAGTCAAGAATTTAAAACGCGAAAGAGATCGCCGGATTTTGGACGTGTTAAGTGATCAGCAAAAAGGAATCCTTTCCACCCGCTGCGCAGATGTGGTATCTTTTTCAAATGTGTTAGAGTAAACAAATCAATTGATCCTATGGTTGGCTCGGCTCGGGTGTTAGGCAAGCATTTGAATATCAATTGCACGATCCTGATGATCTTTATTTGTCTTGTAACAATCGAAGGGCTGGCGCAGGATCGGTGTGCAACCGTGGAATACACTAAAAAGCTTGTTGAAAAAAATCTGATCAGGGATGATGCCCTCAAATTTGAAAGATGGCTGGGCCAAAGGAAAGAAAACCTCGGTTCGCGCATCCATGCTGCGACTACCAATAGGATCCCCGTTGTTGTGCACGTTATCCATAAGGGCGAAGCCATTGGTTCAGGGTCTAACATTTCCGATGCGCAGATCGCGTCACAGATCAAGGTATTGAACAATGATTTCAGACGTCTTAATGCTGACACGGTCAAGACGCCATCAGAGTTCGTGTCCCTGGCCGGAAGAATTAATTTGGAATTTGTCCTCGCAAAGCAATCGCCGGACGGCATGGTGACCGACGGAATTCAACGTGTAAAGGGAACAAAAAATCAATGGACACTCAACGATAACAATACATTAAAGGCCTTGAGCTATTGGCCTGCTGAAGATTACTTGAACATTTGGGTCACGGATATCGCTTCAACCATTTTAGGATATGCTCAGTTTCCGGTGTCCGACCTTGCGGGACTTGAAGAAGCAGAAACAAACAGATTAACGGATGGAGTAGTGCTCGACTTCCGGATAGTAGGAAGTAATCAGGATGGGTCGTTTAACCTTACCACTGAATTTAACCGTGGAAGAACGGCCACTCACGAAGTCGGTCATTTTTTTGGTTTACGACATATCTGGGGAGATGATGAGGGTGCCTGTAGCGGTGCGGGAGATTATGTTGATGATACACCCAATCAGGGCAACAGTTCAGACGGTTGCCCTTCCCATCCCCAGGTCAGCTGTAGCGACCGAACCATGTTTCAAAACTATATGGACTACACCAATGATGTCTGCATGAATTTATACACAAAGCAGCAGGTCGAAAGAATGCTAACAGTTCTTGCGAACAGTCCGCGGCGCGCCAGTCTTCTCACCTCACAGGGACTTTACGATCCCACTCTGGTAAACAACGATCTGCTCATCAAGGAAATTTTGAGCCCCGCGGTGGATGCATGTAAAGGCACCGTTGTTCCACTCGTCACGGTCAAGAACAATGGGTTAAATGTGATCACCTCCACCAGAATTCGTGTGACCATGGAATCGGAACCGATCGAAACCAAGATGTTTGAATTCGATTCCTTAAGCCCCCAGGAATCAACCCAGATCTCTTTTGCGCCAGTATGGCTGAGGGGTGGAGATAACGATTTTACATTTGAAATTCTTCAAACCAACGGCACCGCAGATGGGAACCCGATGGATAATGAAAAAGTCTTTACAACATTCGTCCCCGACGAAATTCCAGCCCCTTTTGCTGAGAATTTTAACACATTGCCGCCGAGCTGGTCACGCAGCAATACCGATGGAGAAACGGCTTGGGATATTGTTCAAACCGGTGACGTCGACAATGTGGAGAACAAGGCTGCCTACATGAAATTCTTTCAATCGGATGACGCTGACGGCGCCCTAGATTTGATCACCACGCCGGTGATCGACCTTTCCGGGGCCACTTCACCTTTTTTAGCTTTTGACGTTGCCTATGCCCGTTACCAGAATCATTCAGACGGTTTGGAAGTGCATGTCCTCGTGGATTGCAACCGCAATCTGGCAAACAGCGAAGTGATCTATTCCAAATACGGCGGCACCCTTGCTACTGTTTTACCAGTCAACGGCGCATTTGTGCCTGCCAATGCAAATGAATGGAGACGGGAAGTCTTGGACCTCAGCAAATTTATAGGGTACGATCACATCCAATTTGCGTTTGTGGCTGTGAACGACAAGGGAAATAATCTTTTTATCGACAACGTGTCCGTTAGAAAAGATGTGTCTGAAAATATTGCCTTGATAGCGCTTTCATACCCTTCGCCCATTCAATGTAGCAGCGAGATTCAACCTGTCTTGCTTGTCGAAAACCGCGGTGTAGCATCCATTCAGAGTTTCAAGGTTGAGTATTATGCAAACAATGAAGCCATGCAAACCCTGTCAACACCCTCCGGTTTTGAACTGATGCCAGGGGAACAAACGACGATAACGCTTTCAACCTTGAGCCTGAGAGAAGGCGAGAACACCGTTTTCTTTTCGATCACACAACCGAACGGATTCAAAGACATCGATGATTCCGATAATAAGCTTCAGTTGAAAACGAGAGTCGATGATGTTGAAGACAAAATTCCGCTGCGTAAGAATTTTGATGAATCGCAGCCAAATACCTGGCAGACGATAAATCCTACAGGAGGCTCCGACTGGGAAACAACATCGACAAATTATAATCAGTCATTGTATTTCAAAGGCGGCAGCAATGGATCCGAGTACCATCGAGCGTGGTTCGTCAGTCCCGTGCTGAACTTTTCCAATGCCGTCTCGTCAAGTTTATTTTTCGACCTGTATTGCCGGGATAAAAGTAATGACAGCATCAAGGATCCCTCCGAAAATGTTTTTCAGGTTTTGGCTTCGCGGGATTGCGGTAAGACATTTGACGAAGTACTTTTTGCTGGGGATGAGAATTCTTTGTCGGACGCCCTGACAACGGATATGGTACCAGCAGCATCGGAGGTCTGGAAACGCAGTTTTATAAACCTCAATTCCCTAGCAGGAGAGGAGTCCGTTCGAATCGCATTTGTTGTCGCCAACAACATTTCCAGTAATATTTATTTGGATAATATCGAGTTTTTCGTTTCAGACAATCCTTCACCGTTTGCAACCTCAGAACTTTATTCCATCTACCCGACCAAAATATCGGATGTAAAAAGTTTTAATCTGACATTCAACTTAGACCAGCGCCAAGCGGTAAAATATGAGCTGGTAGACCTGGCGGGAAGGAGGGTGGCAGGAAAAGAATTGCCAGACGTGTTAAACCAGACCTACACCATTGACCTTGAGAATACCAGCAGTGGAGTTTACCTCGTCCGAATGATAATTGATAAAAAGTTTTACGTCTCCAGGATCGTTGTTGTCCAATGACTATGTTTTGGGGTCGATCAGATTGTAAATGTTGTCCTTGAAATGTTCACTGATCGGGACCTGCGATTTCAGTATGGAAATTCTTCCTTTGCGGATGGAGGTTATTTTGTTTATTGACACGATGAATGACTTATGTACTCTCACAAACATCTTTGGAGGAAGTTTTTCCTCAAGCCCCTTCATGCTTAATCTTGTGATAACGGGTCTGGGAGCGGACATAAGAAAGATCTTGACATAGTCTTTGAGTCCCTCCACGTAGGCGATATCGTGAAAGTCGATGCGTACGAGATTGTATTCTGAATTTACAAATAAGTAATCCTGCTGTGCGGCCACGGGGTTGTTCCGACTATTAAACTTCTCGTGCGCTTTGTTCACGGCCTTCAAAAATCGTTCGAAAGAAACCGGCTTAAGCAGATAGTCCACAACGTCAAGGCTGTACCCGTCGATAGCATATTTTTCATACGCGGTGATAAAAATTACCATTGGTGGGGTTTTGGATAACCCCCGCAAGAACTGAATGCCTGAAAGCCCAGGCATTTGGATATCAAGAAAAAGCAAGTCTACCGATTCGTGCTGGAGGAATTCATTTGCTTCCAGCGCGTTGGAACACTTCTTGACAAGCGTCAGAAAGGAGATCTTGCGAATATTGTCCTCCAACAGATCAAGGGCAAGGGGCTCGTCGTCAATGGCCATACAAGTCATGCTGCAATCAATTTTAAATCAACAATAAACCATTCGTCCTGAGCATAAGTTTTTATTGCGTATAAATCCTTGTACAACAAGTCAAGACGGCGCTTTACATTTTGCAATCCGATTCCTGAGCTCGAATCTTTTGCGTCATCCGATGCCGAGCTGAATTTATTCCTCACCTCAAAATGTATTCCGTACGATGACGCTTCAAGATTTACATTAATAACAGGACTTTGAATGATTCCAACGCCATGCTTGAAAGCATTTTCTACAAAAGGAATCAGCAACATCGGCTCGATCAGCAGATCCTTTCGTTCGATATTCACACGATAATGTAATGTGATCATGGACCCAAATCGCATCCGCTGCAGCTCGATGTAGTTTCCAATGTACGCCGCTTCCTGTTCCAAACTTACTTTTCTGTCGGTATGATAGAGAGAGTAACGCATCAATTGTGATAATTGTATAATCGCCGGCTCCAATGAATCTGATTTCTTACGCGCTAAAGATGCCAGGCTGTTCAAAATGTTAAACATGAAATGCGGACTAACTTGAGAGCGCAAGAAAGAGAGTTCCGATTTCAGTTTTTCGTGTTCGCGTTCCTTTAGGAGGTTTTCATACGCTGAGCGATCCTGCATGAGCCGCAGAGCGAGACTCAATCCAAATACCATAAAGAAGTTTGGCACTCCGATAAACAGCGGTGGGTTGAACGTTCCGAAATGGACAAAATTTAGCCTGAGGAAATAAGAAGCGAGCAGATATGTTAAAAGGCACAAACCGATTAACGATACATAGGGCGTCCATCCTTTTTTGGTCAAAATGTTTGGAACGAAAACCAACATGTTCAAATAAAAGAAAATAAAGAGCAAGCCATTGGAGATCAAAGACTCCAGTCTTATCATGGTGGGATCAAATGGGACTGAAGGACTAAATGCAACGTCAGGCGCTGAGATTTTCTCCAGCCCTCGTTCCGCAGCACGGGGCCCACGCGAGAGGAAATGAAACGGCACTGTAAAGAGCAAGGCCCAGCCGCAGCCGTGCAAAATAATGACGAGAATCTTGTTGGCTAGCGCCTTGGTCATTTAATATTTATTCGGTGTATTACCGGCGGATGTTAATTTCTTAGCATATCAAGTTAACAACAAAACCACACATTGCCAGCTTTACAATTTATCAATTGGTCCTCAAAGAATACTGAAATAAAGTAACGGATCAATAACTTGAATCGTACTCTTCATCAGGTTTAAATTCCCACACATCATCGTAGCGACTTGAAGCATTTTGTCCTGTGGCGACAAATGCACGGGAGTCAAGCACATACGCAACGGCTAAGCTGCGGGGTGAGCCTTCAAATGACGTACGCTCATCCCAAATACCGGTGGCAGGGTCAAACTCGTATACTGATCCGTTGGTGGCGCCAGCCGATGACACGCCTCCCATTACATATCCTTTTTCCTGCACCGTGAATGTGACGGCATCGTAGCGGCTCACCGCTGCTTTAAAGTCATCATAGTAAGATTCATCATCATCCGGTGAGCGGTTTGTCCAAAGAACTTCTGATCCGGACGGGTCAAATTCCCAAAGGTTGGTATTGAACAGCCCGTTATTCCGGCCACCGCATATAAAAGCTTTGCCCCCGATAACTATAGCCAGTCCTCCTTCTATTTTTTCACCTGGGTAACTTTTAATTTCCCTCCATGCATCGCTTTGTGGGTCGTATTCCCAAAAGTCGCTATTATATTCGTCGCCGTCGTATCCGGTTCCGATATAGCCCTTCGAAGCTATAGAGAAACCAATTGCATTGTAACGCGCCGTTCCTCCAAATGAAGTAAGCTGTCTCCATGCGTTTAGTGCGGGGTCATATTCCCAAAAATCTCCTAACTCTTCGTCATCCTCATCGCGATTGTAGCCAAGACCGACGTAGCCTTTGCCATTGATGCTGAAGGCGATTGCCCGTTCGCGCGCAAGGCCTGGGAAGTTTGCTTTGGCTTCCCAATATCCGGAAGTTAAATCCATCACATAGAAATCCGACAGGTAATCATCACCATCATATCCCAGACCCACGAAAGCTTGTGTTCCGACAGTAAATACTATTGCGCCAGCGCGCGGCCTTCCTTTAAAGGGAGTTGTTCTAGTCCAGTTGCCCAGGGTGGCTTCATCTTCCGGTTCGTCCGCGCACGATGTTATCTGGCCAAAAAAAATGGAAATCAAAAATAATATTTTGTATTTAGTCATAGGTCAATTGTTTACTGTTGCGAAGTAGATCCTCAAACGGGTCTTATACTGGTAGTCAGGTGCAGCGGCATAAACGCGGTCGGCAGAAACAGGATAAGTGGTTTTATCTGTCGTAAAAATCAGTGCATTTTCATTTAATGACTGCAATTCCATCTGCCCTTTAACGAATTCAGTAGCATCGAATAAGTAGTAGGTATCACGACCGAGTTCAATATCGGATACAAGCGTGGCCGTTGCCTCGACTTCTTCGTAGATCCTGTTTGCCTTGTCCGCTTTGAAAACTTTTAGATAGCCCGGAAGCGCCGTCTCCTGGTTAAAGGATTTGCGAACGGGATAAATCTCCATCAATGCGCGGACGACGTAAAAGTTGCTGAGCTGTTTTAACATTCGGAGATATGGAAGGTCCGCGCGCAACGCCAATCCGGCACCCGCCTGGATGTACGAGGTTCCGTTGGTTTCAGCAGATCTCAATCTGTCTTTTTCAGACGGCATCTCCTCCAGAAAGGTATTTTTTCTATCGCACGTTATATTTGTGAAAAAAAGGCCCGAGCCACTCTGTACATCGAAGGCAATATATTTTTCGGTTACCGGCGTTGTGCTCTTGTCTTGATAATGTACCCTAAGGCTTGGGTTGGGTCCGATCCCGAGAATCGAAGATGAGCGGGAAGTATCTGCCAACACGGCAAACCCGCGAATGTATTTTAGGAAATTTCCAGCTGTTAAATCTTCATGGCCGCGTTGCGCTTTTTCGAAAATTTCTTGCCCCACGGCGTCGGAGAGATGTATTTCGATAGAGTCGTAGCTTGGTTTTGGTCGAAGGGTCACTGTGCCCAGGATCTCGTCATTCAGCTGAAATGTGCTTGAATTGTATAGATATCCTTTTTCCGTTTTGATATCTTCTCCGACACGATAAACATTTAATGTCAACGGCAGAAGGGTGTCGTAGTATGAATAGTGATCCAATGGAAGCACGAGCGACAAATGATCGTATGCAAAATTTTTGTCTTTAAAATTTACTTCTTCCGATGGCAATACTTGGAAATAGGGTATTGCATTTAATTTTCCCAGTTGTTTGTCACGGTGGGTACCCACGAGCATGCGGCTCGCGGAACCTGTAACCAACTCTTCGATCGAAACGGTAGAAAGGTTGATCGTTACGGAGTCGATATAAGTAAAATCAAGAACACCATCAGTAAAAAAATCGGCTCCTATTTGCGGGGATTCCCCTTCACACGAACAAAAGATTATCGCACTAAATATTATTCGCAGGAATCTTTTCATATCTGGCACAGTACGCAAATGAAAAACATGGGCACGCCACGGAGAAATAAAATCTGCAACGTAAATGAATTCAGCGACAAGCGAAGCGATCCTCGTGACATGGTTACTTGCTGACCTCAATTTTGGCTATAGGCCAATACTTGTGAATGGAAGGATTGTAGTCGC
>DASUTP010000209.1:0-10054 GCA_036374515.1 Chryseolinea sp.
GAGTGACGACGTAAGTTACTGCTATTGGTGCATTGGTTGTGTTGACCAAAATATCATTTATATGCGTTGTACCCGCAGCTCCCATTAGCACATTTGTTCCTGAAGTAGCAGGGCCTGCTCCATCCGGATCCGGCCAATTGAACAATGTTCCCGCTGGCTGATTCGCGGGATTGAGCAATATTTCATAAGCCGTATTATCGCCACTGCAAATTGCTTTAGACTGAGGTGTGACCAGCACTGGTGCTGGGAATGGATCAACGACAATATCAATATTGACTGGCGTGCCAAGACATGTCCCGACCGAAGGCGTAACGACATATGTCACAGTTATTGGAGCAGCTGTACTGTTCGTCAGAGCGTCGTTGATATGAATTGTACCAGCTGTTCCCATGGGCACATTTACCCCAGCCGTTGCGGGGCCTGCTCCATCCGGATCTGACCAATTGAATACAGTACCAGTAGGTTGATTTACTGGGTTCATTAAGATTTCAAATCCTGCATTTGCACCACTGCAAATAGTTTTGGTCTGGTTTGCGGCGATAACTGGATTTGGGTTGATAGTAATGACAATATCCTGTGGGGGGCCGTCACAGCCTGTACCACTCGTTGGTGTAATTACATAAGTAATAACTACAGCAGCACCTGTGGCGGTCAACACGTCATTGATATGGGTTGTCCCTGGCGCCCCCATCGGAACATTAACGCCTGCCGTTGCCGGGCCAGCGCCGTCCGGATCGGGCCAGTTGAAAGTGGTGCCAACAGGGAGGTTTGCTGGATTCAATAAGATCTCGTAAGCAACATTGTCTCCTGTACAAATTGATTTTGCCTGAGCAGGAACCAATGCAGGTGCAGGGTCTACCGTCACCAGGACATTTCTAGGAGTACCATTACAAGCTCCGTTGGTTGGCGTAATTACATAGGTTAAGGTTATCGGCGAGCCAGTCGTATTCATGAGGGCATCCGTAATATGAAGTGTACCTGCAGCACCCATAGGCACGTTCAAACCTGCAGTCGCAGGACCTGCTCCATCCGGATCGGGCCAGTTAAATACAGTTCCAGCCGGAAGAGTGGCAGGATTGAGCAATATCTCGTAGTCAACGTTTTCGCCACTACAAATTCCTGTTACTTGTGGCGTTACCAGTACGGGTAAAGGATTTACCGTAATAACTACATCTTCAGTAGCACCAACACAAGTTCCCAGAGATGGCGTAATGGAGTAAGTAACTACAACAGTAGCAGTAGTAGTATTGGTCAATACGTCATTAATGTGAATGGTCCCAGGTGCTCCGGCAAGTACGTTTACACCAGCCGTTGCGGGGCCTGCTCCATCCGGGTCTGGCCAATTAAACATTGTTCCAGCGGGAAGATTTGCAGGATTCAACAGTATTTCATACGCCACATTAGCCCCAGTACAGATCGATTTTGCCTGCCCTGTTGCTAATACAGGAGTAGGATTGACTGTTATGGCAATATTTTGAGGTGTCCCTGCACATCCACCCGTCGAGGGCGTTACTGCGTATGTAATTACGATCGGTGCTGTCGTAGTATTGGTGAGAACATCATTGATGTGTGTCGTCCCGGCGACGCCCATGGGTACATTTACCCCAGCCGTTGCGGGTCCGGATCCATCAGGATCAGGCCAGTTAAACACTGTACCTACAGGCAAATTAGCCGGTGTTAGCAATATTTCATATGCAGCGTTATCACCACTGCAAATTGTCTTTATCTGATTCGCTGCCATTACCGGCATTGGAGTCACGTTGACCGTCAGACTCGCTGGCGTTGCGGCCGCGCAAGTGTTTTCCGTATAATTTACGGTAACTGTCTGTGAACCAGTTGAATTCCAGGTTACGGTAATTTCGTTAGTACCAAGTCCTGCTGTGATTGTTCCTCCCGCCGATACGGTCCACACGTAGCCTGTTTTACCAGGCTGCGTCGTATATGTATTCGCGGTCGAATTTACACAGACGTTAGCTGGTCCACTTGTTATTGTTGGGACGGGTACACCGTTGATGTTTATTGTAATCGGAGTTCCTACGCTGGAACATCCGGTAAGGCTATTTCTCACCGTTAAAGTAGCGCTGTAAATACCGGGTGCTGCTGTCGCCAATATCGGCACTAAAAGAGTCGGTATCAAAGGAGCATTAACGACGTCCGTAAATGCGGCGTCGTCGAAATCTACACTGTACTGATCAGGTAGACCTGTCATCGGACCATAATGCACCCTCGTTGTGGAACTTCCTGCACAAGCAGACTCGACGAGAAGACTAGTTACCGCAGGTGTAGGTTGAACCGTGATGTCAACAGGCACTGCAGTACCAGCACACCCTGGTATGGATGGTGTGATCGAGTATGTAACCATGATCGCCGCTGTAGTCGTGTTGGTTAATACGTCGTTAATATGGGTCGTGCCCGCTACGCCCATAGGAACGTTTACCCCTAGCGTTGCAGGACCTGCTCCATCTGGATCTGGCCAGTTAAATACCGTGCCTACAGGCAGGTTCGCTGGGTTTAGTAAAATTTCATAAGCGACATTTTCGCCATCGCAAATCGTTTTGGTCTGAGTGGATGCAAGGACAGGGGTCGACGAGATTGTTACTACAGCACTTCCTGTAATATTTGCATGAGGGGCTGTCACGCTACAAGTTGTAGCCGTATTTGAAACGCTTACGATGGTATAGGTCCTGGTTGTGGGCGGGCCGACACTCACCGTAGCACCGCTTGTGATACCATTGGCATTAAAGTTTGTTGTGCCATCGGTATAAACCACATTATACGTGCCTGCTGGCAGCGTAAATGTCAAGGCTGTTGATGCACCTGCACAAATGGTCGCTGTTCCACTGATGCTGGCCGTCGGTAATGGATTTACCGTAATCACTGCACTCCCTGTTATATTAGCACTCGGTGCTGTTACACTACAAGATGTCGCTGTATTCGATACGCTTACAATCGTATAAGTTCTATTCCCAGGAGGCGATACACTAACAGTCGCTCCGTTGCTTATGCCATTCGCATTGAAGTTCGTTGTACCGTCCGTGTACACCACATTGTAGGTTCCTGAAGATGGAAGTGTGAACGTCAACGTAGCTGAACCTCCAGCACATATTGTTGATGTTCCACTTATATTGGCTGTAGGCGATGGATTAACCGTGATCACTGCACTGCCTGTAATATTGGCGCTCGGTGCCGTCACTGTACAGGAGGCTATTGCTGTGTTGGTTATGCTTACGATAGTATACGTTCTGTTTGTGGAGGGGCTTACACTTACTGTGGCGCCACTTGTTATACCATTCGCATTAAAGTTCGTTGTGCCATCGGTGTACACAACATTATAAGTGCCTGCTGACAATGTAAAGGTTAGTGTAGCATTTGTCCCTGAGCATATTGTAGTCGTTCCGCTGATACTGGCTGTAGGAAGTGGATTCACCGTTACTACAGCGCTGCCCGTAATATTTGCATGCGGTGCCGTCACACTGCAGGTTGAGGCTGTATTGCTTACACTTACTATTGTATAAGTTGTATTTCCGAGAGGAGGTATTACATTAACAGTCGCTCCATTACTAATTCCATTCGCATTGAAGTTGGTGGTTCCATCGGTATACACAACATTATAACTGCCTACCGGCAGCGTGAAGGTCAAAACGGCCGTCCCCCCCGTACATACAGTCCCGGTTCCACTAATACTGGCAGTCGGTAACGGATTCACTGTAATCACGGCACTTCCCGTAATATTCGCATGTGGTGCCGTTACGGTACAAAGTGTAGCGGTATTGGTAACACTAACTATTGTATAGGTTGTCGTTGCCGAGGGAAAGACGTTTACAGTGGCACCGTTACTAATTCCATTAGCGGTGAAGTTTGTTGTCCCGTCAGTGTATACCACATTATAGGTACCGGAAGAGGGAAGAGTAAAAGTCAATGTTGCAGACGCGCCAGAACATATTGTTGTTGTTCCACTAATGGAGGCAGTTGGAAGTGGATTGATAGCGAGACTTACACTTCCGCTCATGGGAACGACCGTACAAAAACCGTTCGTTGCCTGAACCAGGATGTTATTTCCACCCGAAAATTGAGCAGACGGAAAAGTCATTACAAAAGGACTCGCTCCGGTTCCCAGAAAGGTTATTGGAGTCGGTAAGGAACTACCGTTTCTTAACACTTCATAGGTAACGCCTGCTTCTGAACCGCTAAGCGTTAGTGTTATATTGTTGCCGGCACAAATGTTATAAGCAGGTGGTGATGATGGGGAGACAGTGAAAATAGCGGGAGACGGGTCAGTAATTGTGAAAACTTCCGTCACAGGACACTGTGAAAAATTATCAGAAACCTGCAAGGTATATATACCACCTTTTAAGCCCGTTTTACCGAGCAGTGTTGCCAGGTTTAATGGTGAAGCGCCATCTGTAGTACCCGAAAAACCTGTAACAGGTATTTCGGTATTATTTGATGTCCAGTTATAATCATATGAACCGGCTCCGATAGTCAGAGATCCTCCCGTTATCGAAGCTTGAATTTGACCGTTGGGCGTAACGCAGGAGCTATTGTTGGTCTCAATATCCTTAACGATTGCTGGTGAACTAATGCTTGTCAAGGTAATTTTGGGCGCGGTCGGCGTAGCCAAAGAGCCGACTGTATTTGTCCCATCACTGATGATCCAGTCATATATTCCAATAGGCAAGGTTTGACTAGGGTTGAAGGTGAAGGTGCCGCCCTCTGGAATACTTTGCGTCGGAAATAAGTTAATCGGACCGAAAACAGCCAACAGCGCATTGCTGCTTGCCTCCGACGAATTTATAGTAAACTGAATTGCACCACCAAAGCCGGGACAAGGGTTAATCACGGTGATGTCTACTGATAAGGCACCCTCGGAATAACTGAACGATTGTGCCTTGGAACTAAAAGAAATTCCAGTCAACAACCCAATGCTAAATAATAAATAACCCAGTCGACGAAGTAATTTTATATCCATTATCATTTAGCACTTTCGTTGAACTCAATTACTTTAATACAGCCTTTGTCATCGCGGACTTTAGCGTATTTTGGATATTCATTATTCTCAACCGTGAAAGAAGACTTATCAAAGTCCCAACTCATCGGATTATTGTTTTTATCAAAAAAGAAAAAATAGTAGGGAGCCTTTCCGCCTGTAACTTTCAATTCGATTTTTACCTTACTATCGGTTTGACTCTGAGTTGTATAAGAAATTTGAATGGACGCACAATCATCTGTTGGGAAAGTGCCAGCGCGTACGTCCAGTACCAGCGCAAAAAATAAAAGGGCTATCAATCGCATAAAAAAAAATCCTTAGGAGTGTAGTTGTTAAACCATGAATAACCTTCAAAAAATTATTGTAACCCACACTAAATAAAGGTAAAGATCGGAGTTACGATAAATGGCGTTTCTTTAAAAAACAGGTTAACTAAGCCTTGTAATATTTAGTCTAAAAAATCAAAATTTGCGCTGCAATATTTCGCTCATCACTATGGCTTTCTTTAAGCCTTCGGGGTCGTAAAAGTCGGTAAGATACCTATCCACCAGGTTGGATTGATTTGCAATTTCAAAAACCTTGAACTTCTCAAACCGGGTGTCAGTATCTTTTATGTTAAGTGTTTCTTCCAACGATGGTCGCAAAAAAGCCTGTCGTTTTGCCTGCTCATATTCCGCAACCACTTTGTCTTTTTTATAATCGAAGTCAACGTCTTCAAGGTCCTGGATCTCATCTTTTTGAGGAATCTCATCCGCTATTTCATCATCATAATCGACGTATTCCGGCGTCGGTGCGGGCTTGGGCTGCGATTTGGCTTCCGTAATCTCCTTAAGCAGCTCTTCAAATGTTAAAGTCTTTGAGGGTGGAACTCCGGGCTTTACCGTGGGAGGCTCAAATCTCTTCACCGGCTTTTCCGGTTCGAAGTCCGGTACATCAGTGGGCTGTTGTTGCGCGGGCTTCTTGAAAAATCTTGTCAGCACATAAATGGCCGCAATGAGTACGTAAAGCCAAAACTGAAAATCGCCCATTGAACAAAATTAGGAAAATAAATCAAAAACCCTATTTCTGACCTCCCTGACGCGAAAATGGATGTACTATCCGAAGCCAAATTTTTATTTTGAATTGCCGAAATGAGTCGCTTATCTTTGCCGACTTTGATACAGTTTGAGGTTTAAAGTTTAAAGTTTGAGGTTGGATTTACCTATCTATCTGTACTGCAACTTGATAAACCGGAACCTTAAACGTAATAATTCAACCACTACTAGTTTGATGACGAAGTTCGCAAGGGCAACCTGTTTTGTTTTGCCGCAACTTTAAACTTTGAACCTCAAACTTTAAACTTAAAATAGAGCATGCAATTAGCGAAACTGGAGATTAAGGGCTTCAAGAGTTTTGCCGACAAAATCGTTATCAATTTTGATGAAGGGATTACGGGGATTGTTGGACCAAATGGATGTGGCAAGTCAAACATAGTCGACTCAATACGCTGGGTATTGGGTGAACAAAAAACCAGTGCGCTGCGCTCAGAGAAGATGGAAAACGTCATCTTCAATGGAACCAGTCAGCGTGGAGCGCAGCAAATGGCTGAAGTTTCACTCACGATTAACAACACAAAAAATATCCTCCCGACAGAATACTCGCAGATCACCATAACAAGGAGACTGTACAGATCCGGGGAGAGCGAGTATCTGCTGAATGGCGTGGTGTGCCGGCTCAAGGACATTACTAACCTTTTCCTCGACACAGGGATAGCCTCCAATAGCTACGCCATTATCGAGCTCGGAATGGTCGATGATATTCTCAATGACAAGGACAACAGCAGAAGGATGCTGTTCGAAGAAGCTGCGGGAATTTCAAAGTTCAAAAAAAGAAAAAAAGAAACGCTTAAAAAGCTTGAGGATACGGATGCGGACCTGGAGCGCGTGGAAGATCTTCTTTTTGAAATTGAAAAGAACATGAAGAGCCTGGAAAAACAGGCCAAACAAACGGAGACATACTACCGGATAAAGGAAGAATACAAACAAAAAAGCATTCACCTCGCCAAGGTTGTCGTCAATAAACAAAAGGACAAGTTTAATACGCTGACGAAGCAGATCGAAGCAGAAAACGACCGAAAGATCTCGTTGACCACCGATATTTCCGAAAAGGAGGCGTTGATCGAAAAAGCGAAAGCCGAGCTCATCCTAAAAGAAAAAACGCTCTCCACCCGTCAGAAGTCTATCAACGAATTTGTCTCAAAGATCAGACACTACGAGAGTGAGAAACAGATAAAAAATACGCGTCTCAAATATTTAAACGACCGCGCATCCGGGCTGAAAGATCAGATCGATCAGGACAGAAAAAGCAACGAACGCGCCAGATTCAGCATACAAAGTCTTGAAACTGAAAAGATCGCTGCAGAGGGAATCCTTGGAGAAATTGTTGAAAAACTCGAAAGACTTAGAGCCGAATATGAAGATCAAAAAAAGATAACGGCAGAACTTCAGCAACAATCAGATTCGATCCGCAGAGTCCAGCGTGAACGACAGGAAGAAAGCTTCCAGATTAACAAAGGCGTTGAAATTCGGGAAATACAAGTTTCCTCTTTAAAGCAAGAACTCGAGAAACACGCGACAGATACTACGAATCAAAGCGCGAGTCTTGCTGAGTTCGAAAATAAATTGAAAATACTTCAGCAAGAGCTGGATCATAAAAACAAGGATCAGGAGAACCTTAAGAAAGAAGAAGAGCGTGTTCAGGAGCGCATGATCAGTGTTGAAAAAACCATTGAGATGATCCGCGAAGAGATGAACGTCACAGGCCGCAAACTGGATGCTCGTCAGAATGAATACAACCTTACCAAATCATTGGTTGAAAATCTCGAGGGCTTCCCGGAAGCCATCAAGTTTTTAAAAAAGAAAGTCGGAAAAAATGCTCCCCTCCTTTCTGATATTTTGACCACTTCCGAAGAGTTTCGGGTTTCCATCGAAAATTATTTAGAGCCTTTCCTCAACTACTATATTGTCGAACACGAAGCGGAAGCTTACGACGCCATTAATATCTTAAGCGACGCCGCAAAAGGTAAAGCACATTTTTTCATCCTGGATGCTTTTGAAAAATTTGAAGCAACACCAGGCCGGATTTATGACAACGCATTCCCCGCAACGGAGATCATAGAGTACGATCAGAAGTACAAAAAATTGATGTCGTACATTCTCGATAAGGTTTACATTTTTGAAGGTGATATAAAAACTATTCCTCATTCCGACGAAAACACTTTTATCACTAAAAACGGCAAACTGACGAAACGCAAATTCAGTATTTCCGGTGGCTCCGTCGGACTCTTCGAAGGGAAAAAGATTGGCCGTGCGAAGAACATGGAAAAGCTCGAAAAGGAAATTAAAGAGCTTACGCATAAGCTGGATGAAATACGTGGAAGTTTACTGGACAGACAAACGGATCTCGAGAAACTAAGGAACAATCGCCTTCGTCAACAAATGGAGGAAGTGCAGCACGCCATCCGCCAGGTGAACGAAGAATTTGTTTCTATCCGTACAAAGCGGGAACAATTCGCACAGATGCTGAGCAACGCCGATCTGCGTAGCGAAGACATTTTGGAGAAGATCGATACGTTATTAAAAGAACTGGATGACCTGAAACCAAAGGCACAACAGGCCTTACACGATCTCGAAGAACAAGAAAACAGGCTCGGTACTATTTCCGAGGACCTGGCGGCAAACAGTGACTTGCTTACCCAAAAATCTTCTGCATTCAACGAGCAAAACATATTTTTCCATCAGCAGGAAAATCGTGTAAAGAGCATCGAGCAGGAAGCGCGTTTCAAACAGGAGTCGATGGACCAAAGCAGCGCGCGCATTGAAACAAACGTCGCTGACCTCAAAAAGAATGAGGAGGAGGTACGAAATATAATTGAGACTACGCAGTCAAACGACGACGAGCTTCTCGGAATGTATGCGGAGAAGGAGGAGATGGAAAAAGGTCTTAGCGAAGCTGAGAAAGAATATTACGAATCCAGGGGAAACATCGACCACGTCGAAAAGCAGCTGCGGGAAATTCAACATCAGCGCCAAAATATTGACACTGTGTTGCTTGAGCTACAAAATCAGTTGGGTGAAAGCAAAATGCAACTGAATTCCGTAAAGGAACGCCTGTCAGTCGAATTTAATACCGACCTCGACGCCGTGGTCGGCCAATCCACACCTGAAGAATCGGAAGAGCTAAGCAAGGCGGATGAAGACAAGATCCGGCAGGAAGTTCAAAAGATCCGGGACCGCCTGGAGAACATGGGTCCGATCAATCCGATGGCCATGGAAGCATATACGGAGATCAAGGAGCGAAATGATTTTATCCTGACTCAAAAGGACGACCTTTTAAAAGCAAAGGAATCTCTCATAAGCACGATCTCTGAAATCGAAGGGGTCGCAAGCCAAAGCTTTATGGACGCCTTTAACAAGATCAAGGAGCACTTTATACGTGTATTCAGGTCGTTGTTCACGGAGGGCGACGAATGTGATCTCAGGCTTGTTGATCCAAATAATCCGCTCGAGACAGAGATCGACATTATTGCTAAACCTAAGGGCAAGCGGCCGCTAACCATCAATCAACTTTCCGGCGGCGAAAAGACCCTTACCGCAACGGCGCTCCTATTCAGCATGTATCTTCTGAAGCCCGCGCCCTTTTGTATCTTTGATGAGGTTGATGCGCCGCTCGATGACGCGAACATCGACAAGTTCAACAACATCATCCGTAACTTCAGCAGAGATTCTCAGTTCGTTATTGTAACACACAACAAACGGACGATGAGCTCAACGGATGTGATCTATGGAATTACCATGGTTGAAAAAGGTATTTCAAGAGTTGTACCGGTGGACCTCCGGGAACTGGCATAGGATTAAACCTCCAATGAGCATTTTATCAAATTGCCTCGGCCAATCGGGTCGGGGCATTTTTTTTCTGCTTCCCTAATGATGACATGTCCGTGAAAGGTTTAGCTGCGTTGTTTTACCAACATCATCTCGACTACTTTAATGAGTATCCTACACGTATTAAAATCACGTAACCAACGCC
>DASUTP010000210.1:0-7249 GCA_036374515.1 Chryseolinea sp.
CTGGCACCGCCGGCGAGTATATCCCAATCAGCAAAAATTCCCATGTAAAAATTATCCAGATCTGTTGCTGTCGTATTTTTTATCTTGTATTCCAGAATAACGAAATTTCTGTAAGGGTCGTTTTGCCAAACCATGCTGCGATAAGAAACCTGCAATGTCTGATTGCTTACATCAGGCGCATTTCGAAACGACCCCGAAATCTCTGAATAAGAGCGCTCGCCGGGCGTTATTTTTTTAATTGTATTGACGGACGTGAAATCCTGATTATAAACACCTCCAACACCCCTCACGTTGTCGAACACGGCTGACGATGACGTACCCATGATTAACCCCATTTCAAACAACAGTTGTGCATCATCGTAAATGAAACCAGGCCCGTTGCTCTGCGTCTGCGCGTTGGCAAATCCCAGTCGCCCGGACGCAGCAACCGCCGTCGTGACATTGTTTTCATTTATTTCCATGAATGAAGGGATCACGAAAGTGATAACCTGAGTATCATTGTAGGTGCCATCTGTAAAAGTAAGCAAGGCTTCCACCGGCTGGTCGATTGGAAGATTAGGGGAAAAGGTAAACTCGAATGGCTTGGAGTTATTATTTACAGAATCATTGGTTTGAATGACACCAGCGAGGAATTCAGATTGTGTTATGGTTAGGTAAGGCGACGATGATGTCAAGGTGACTTGCAGCGTCGGTGAGGATGGCTCCAGATAATTTGTGAAATTGAAGTAGGCTTTTACAGCTTCACCGGGTCCGGGGGTTTCGCCTGCCCCATTGACAAAACGCAGATGGTTTGCACGGACCGAGGGGCTTCGAAACGTAAGTGCTCTGGCAACATCGAGTCTTCCCCTCCCAAGTTTGTTAACGAACTCTGGGTTATTAATGTAAAAATTCCCGTCCGCCGAAATTCGAAGTTGTTCAGCTACCTGCAGAGGCGTATAGCCAGGGTTGTGAGACCACACGAGGGCGGCTGCTCCGGATACGATGGGTGCCGACAATGATGTTCCCGAGTCTGAACGGTAGCCATCATCGTAGTATGTGGTATATATATTGGAACCAGGAGCTGTGATGTCAACGGTCTTGCCATAATTCGAAAACCATGAACGTACATCATTTTCGTCGGACGATGCAACCGACAGGACATACTCATAACCTGCAGGATAGAGCGGGCTTTCCGAATTGCTGTTTCCTGCCGCCGCGACAACGAGGCATCCCAGATCGAGCGTGACATATTTTATTATATCCTGGTTGATGGCACTAAAATTCGGATTGCCCCACGAACAATTTATGATCCTGGCGCCATGGGTTGCTGCGTATAGAACACCCTGGTATAGATCGGATGAATAGTAGCTGGCGTTGGTGGGCTGGTCGTCGGCATAGTGTTTCGTAAATAGTAATTTAGTGTTGAACCCAATGCCTGAGATTCCAACCGCATCGTTCGTCGCAGCGCTGGCACAACCGCCTACCATTGTGCCATGCGCAAACCGGTTGCCGGCGTATATCGAAGGGTCGTTATCACCTCTAAATCCAGGAGTTCCGATAAGTGCTGCTGTTGCTCCAGAAAAATCCCAACCCCGATTATTATCGATATACGTATCCCCATCGTTGTCTATACCATCCGTTGGATCGGCCGGATCAACATAAATATTATTTTGAAGATCGGGGTGATTCAGGTCGCCTCCTGAATCGACAATGCCAATCACTATAGATGAACTCCCCTGCGTAACATCCCACGCTTCCTGGGCGTTGATAAGATTGAGATAATATTGATTATTTATCAGCGGATCATTCGGCGAAAAAAATCCCTTGTCTATATAGACAGGTTCAACGATTTCAAAATAGCCTGTTGAATACAATTCATTGATATACGTTTCCACGTTGTAAGACCTTTCAAATCTCAGTTTGTAATAGAGCGATAAGTCGACATGGGTTTTTCTGGGAGCTGTCCTTGCTGCAGCTTTATTACGAAAGCCGGCGGGCAATAACGGATTGGCAGTTGCTGCCCGAATTGCTGCTGGCGTGCGGCTGTTTGGCGAGCCGCCATGAAAAACATCTTTATGGGCTGCGTTTAGTTTTACAAGCACGACGCCCGCTTCGTAATCTGATGCCGAAATCCCCTTTGGTAATTTGAAGAAAGGTTTCTGCGCGTTGCAAAACCAGTTCGTGAAAGTGAGAATAAGAATAGCGCAGACGGTCTTCCGACTCATACCATAAAATAACCCAACCAAAAATACGATTTGTAGACGCAAAAGCAGGAGCCGAAAAGCTGCAAAAACATCTTAAATCATACCCCTGGCTTTCAATTCAAGATATTTGTTGATTGTATTAACCGTGAGGTTTTCCGGCGCAGTTAAAAGCGCCTGGATTCCGTGTTTTGTGAGCTCCTTCACAATTAACTTTTTATCATAACTGAATTTTTCGGCCACGGCCTTATGGTAAATTTCTTTGACATTTGAGGCAGGTAATTCCAAAAGCGAACGCAATTCCGTATTCTCAAAAAATATCACCACCAGAAGGTGCTGATTCGAAAGACTCTTTAAGTACGGCAACTGCCGATGAAGTCCATAAATTGATTCGAAATTCGTAAACAGCAACAGCAAGCTCCTGTGCGTGATTTTTCTCCTCACGTGCGCATATAGCGACGAAAAATCCGATTCGAGATAGGAAGTTTTCTGATTGTAAAGCATTTCCATGATCCGCAGCATCTGCTTGTTCATTTTCCCCGCAGGGACCATCGAACCTATCTTATGCTGAAAAGTGATCAACCCCGCCTTGTCCGATTTTTTAATAGCGATATTGGAAATTACCAAGCTTGCATTGATAGCGTAATCCAGCAAACTCAGGCCATTGAAAGGCATTTGCATGACCCTGCCTTTGTCGATGATGCTGTAAACCTGCTGGGAGCGTTCGTCCTGAAAATGATTCACCATCAAATGGTTTTTCCGCGCAGTAGCTCGCCAGTTGACGGTTCGAAAATCATCCCCACTCACATACTCCTTTATCAGTTCGAATTCCCGATTTTGGCCCACGCGCCGGATGCGCTTAATGCCCGACTGCACCAACCGGTCTGAAATAGCCATCAGTTCGTACTTCTGCATCTGAATGTACGATGGATATACTGGCACCAATGCGTCGCCGGAAAATTTAAAGCGTCGCGACAGAAAGGCCAACGGCGAGCTTGCGAAGACGTTGACTGTTCCGAAGGAGTACTCGCCGCGCTTGACTGGCCGAATGTGATATTGTATTATTTTCCTTTCTCCGGGTTTCATCCTAACGCTGAAGTTCAGGTCTCTTCGCTGAAACTGATGCGGTATCTCGTCTATGACGTCAAGATCGACGGTGAAGGGATAGAAATTTTCAAGGTGAATTCTCAATTCATTTTCATCGCCGTTGGAAAGCTTTTCAGGTGTAGTACGGTGTCCGGAGACTCCTTTTTTTATTCGGAACAAGAGGATAATGTCGGTCAAAACTACCGACAATAAAACAAAAAAAAGTCCCTTTGAAATTAAAAGGAGCCATCCTTCGACGATAAAACTTGCAATAAAAAATGCCACGACAATGAAAATTGCCATGAACAGGCGATTGCTGAGATATAGCGAGCGGAGGAGTTTCACTTAGCGTGGCACTTCGACCTTATCGATGATCTGGCTTACAACCTGGTCGGTAGACACACCTTCCATTTCCTTGTCGGGTGTCAGCATCACGCGGTGGCGTAATACGGGTAAAGCGATGAACTTGATATCCTCAGGCGTTACAAAGTCACGCCCGTTCAGAGCGGCATATGATTTAGCCCCATTGAGCAACGCGATAGAAGCCCTGGGTGAAGCGCCTAAAAAAAGTGCAGGGCTATTTCTCGTTTCGTGAATGATCTGAGCGATATATTTCAACAAATGATCCTCGACGTACAATTGCTGAACCGCTTGCCGGTAACTTCGAATTTGCTCCGACGATAAGACGGCATCAATGTTATCGGTGGGATTGAATCCTCTTCTTTGATGATGCCCCGCGATAATGGCCACCTCCTGGTCAAGATTGGGGTAGTCTACCAGGATCTTAAAGAGAAAGCGGTCAAGCTGGGCCTCCGGCAGTCGGTATGTGCCTTCGTGCTCGATGGGATTTTGTGTCGCCACGACCATATAAGGATGCTGCATGCCATATGTTGTGCCATCAACTGTAACCTGGCGTTCTTCCATTACTTCGAATAGCGCTGCCTGTGTTTTTGCCGGAGCGCGATTGATTTCGTCGATCAATACGATGTTCGAAAAGATGGGGCCGGCTTTAAATTCAAACTCCGACTTCTTAAGATTGTAAATAGAAGTACCCAGCACATCCGAAGGCATAAGGTCGGGTGTGAATTGAATTCTGGAAAAATTTACGGAGATCACCTTGGAAAGAAGTTTGGCAGTAAGTGTTTTTGCTACGCCCGGTACACCTTCAATCAGCACATGGCCATCAGCTAAAATTGCCGTGATCAGTAAGTCGATCATTCTTTCCTGTCCTACAATTATTTTGCTTATCTCCTGGCGGATCTTGGCGATGCTGCTGCTAAGCGCTGCGAGGTCCAAACGATTTTCAAAAATTTTCTCTTCCATGTTGTAATTGAATAAGGGCTAAGGTAAGCTGTAAGTTAAACGGATTTATAACGGGTAACCATTAACATCAGGCGTTTAGATTAAATTGTTCGATTTTACTGTTTAGTTCTATTAACTCTTCTTCCGAAATTTTGGATTTCGCCCGGATCTTATTGATAGCATCAACCAGATGCCGCACCTCCTCCTCACTCCTTCCAGATTTTTTCGACACCATGCTTATGAACGTCTCATCGAGGTGACCGGTGCTAAGCCAGTATTTTGCCCTTAACTGATCCATGAAAAAGTTGATCTTTTTTTCAGCGATGTTTCTATGATCTCCGGTCTGATAATACAAGTTGCCGATCGTGCCTACAAATTCCATCGTCGTATTAGAAAGAGGCTTTACTATAGGAATGATCCGCTGTCTTCGTTTCATTTCAAAAAGCATGAACAGCAAAACAGAAAGTATGGTAATATAGTAAGCCCAACGAAGCGGCTCGCGGGTTAGAACAAAACGCAAAGGAGTTGAAGCTTCCATTCGCCCGGCATGATAATATTCCGTCCACGCCACATCCCGCACCGGCAGGTAAGACAATGTCTTTGAGACAAATTCGTAGTTGTTGGCCGACAACAGATAGATATTTGTAAAAATCAAAGGTGTGCTATTCAAAATTAAATTTCCGTTGCCTATCCGTATCCTGATTGTAACAGGCTGGCCGTAGTTGTTTCTTGCAACGATCGTCGTTCTCGTGGTATCAAACCGGCTGAAATAGTTGTGGATGTTATCTCGCCGGTAGTGGAATTTCTTTGTTGTATCGAGTTGGTGGTTGGCAAATTTTAACCAGGAAGAATCCCGTTTGCCAAATACGTCTGTGCTTTTGAAAAAATAATCGTATGTCTGAACCAAAAGCGTGTCCGCGAAATGTCCCCAAAAATATTCTGCTGAAATAAAAGCCGATCCACCTTCACCAATGTGATCAAGCAACATTTCCGTATCTTCCTTGTCGCCACTGAAATTTGAACACACAATAAAAATATTCTCTGAATTTACCAGTGAATCATTGATCTCATACAATGTTTGATAGGAGTGTGATACCCTCCGGCCTGGAAAAAGCCCAGGCATTAAATCGTTAAGTGCGTAAGCGCCATATGGGTTCTTGTCATCGTGGGCGAATGTAACGCTCCAATCATAATTCTTAGGACTGAGCAATTTTACGGCGACGAAAATCCCAAACGCCAATGAGATGTACAATATGTATTTCCAATCCTTGCGCATTATATTTTTTGCTTCCAATTGGTGAAGGTGTGCTGAACTTTTAGAAACAATTCATGACTAACGCCAAAATTTCCATACCATGAGTATTCGAAGTAATAATTAAGTTCATTAAATCCCTCTTTTAAATCCGCCGAGACCAATTCCGCCAGATAATCGTGATTTGTTTTACCCTGTTCCCAATGAATAAAATTCTTATCAGCTAAAATCTTCAATGAATTCAAAAACAGCAGTCTGATCCCTTTGCGATAGTCGCGTTCGGCAATTGCTTGCTGAATAAGTTTGTCAAAATCCATCTCATGAATATTCTCATTCAGGGGATTGTAGCGAATAGTACTCGCGCCTTGTCCCGAATAAAACATTCTAAACGCGTTTACCTTCAGGATCATCATAACAAGCATAATCATCAGCGTCACGCCCAACAGGTAGGCGAAAACCCGTCCCCAATCCGTGGTCACCGCATTAGTAAAAAGGGAATCGAAAAATTGCTTGAGCAGGATCAGAGCCCTGTCCCAAAGGCTCTCAGCCACGGTTGGGGTTTCCTTGTATTGCAGACTTTCATCTGCCTTAAGTCCCTCCAACGTCGTTTCGTTAAAAGATCTTGTGGTGACCCCAGAGGAGTCATTGGGAGCCTCTGAATCGGTCACGTCCACTTCTTCAAAAGTTGTCTCTGATTCCAGTGTTGAATCAGACTGTTGACCTTCGCAGTAAAATGACAGCAGGCTGAAAAATGCAATTAGCCAAAATGATCTCACCGACTCTTCCGTTTTAAAAGTGTTCTTCCGGCGAATGGGCCGGCGGCTGAGGCTGCCCTAATGTTTCAATCTGCTCCATCAAGCCCTTGGCTTCTTTCAGCTCAACCAAATTGAAATATTGAAATGCCGTGCCAACATTCGGTAACGCAGTTAATATCATCTGCGCAAGATAATATAACGTAAAAAAGACGATTGTTAATATTTCGGTCGTTAAGGATGGTTCCTGGAAAGCACCTGTTGTCGTTGCGTGCAGCGCCGATATGCCGGTTATTACGTAGAACGGAATAAGAAATATATAGGAACTGATCCCCATAATCATATACAGAACCACTATCAGGCCGAAGGTGCTCCACCATTTATCCTTTACCAATTTAAAAGATCTGAAAACTGCTTCAAAAAATCCCTTGTCTTCATAAGTGCGGATGATAAATACGAGCGCCGCACCGACGACCATGTATATGATGCCGCAATACAGGAATATGACTCCAAAGAATATGGCGACCGGAGAAATGGCGGTGAATAAACCTACCGGGATCATCAATACAATCACCGCGCCGATCAGCAGGATCATGAATAGAAACAGTGTATTGAAATACATCCAGAATGTAGCCCTAACGCGCTCCCATACCTCCGAAACTTCGATTTGATTGGTT
>DASUTP010000211.1:0-3311 GCA_036374515.1 Chryseolinea sp.
TCCTACGTAGGCGTGTATCATGGCATAGACCAAAATGAATATAGTAAAAGACGTTTTGCTGAATTCAGTGCGGGAATGTCATTGCCTAAAGAGGAAAACCTGGATGATCCCATATTTAGAAGATACCAGGAATTCAAAAAATTTTCCGTTGACGACCTGATGAAACGTTTGAACATCCTGGTGAAGTCGAAGAACAAACAAATTGCCATTTGCACCTATGGTGACCGTTATATTGACATCATAAGGCACGAATCACAAACTAACAGTCTCCCATACTGGCCATACGTGTCGTCCGACAATGTCAACAACGCAAAAAATTCTTATCCCAATCACATTATCAGCAATGCCAGCATCCAACAGATCTCCTTTCAATCCCGCTATAATGCCGTCGAACCGGAAGAAACTGTGATCAGGTTGTACGAAAATATTGCCAATGGATCCGGACTGGATATGAGTCTGATGGGTGACTTTCAGGACTATGAAGATGAACGCAACTATGACGTCTTCAAAAGGGTCTACGCGCATCATAAGAAATACGAGCCCTATTTCGGAAAGTATACCTCACGGGCGGATATCGCCGTTATTGCGCCGGGCGCGTGGCCAGCAGGGGAGGCCGCCCAGGAGTACCGTGGCATTCAGCTTATGTTAAAGGAAGCACATCTTCAATACGACATAGTGGAAGACGGACAGATCGAAAATCTGGAGGAAAAGCTTGCCAAATACAAATTGATCATCCTTCCCGAGATCACGAACCTCAGCGATAAGGCCGTGGACGTGATCAAACGGATTTGTCGTCAGGGAACAAATCTGATTGCCACAAACAAATCTTTCTCCCGGAATCCCGATGTATTGCTCGAATTATTTGGTGCTAAAATTGTCAATGGCGACCACCCGGGGAACGGATATTATTTAAAACCGGAAGAGAAAAAACTTTTTACACGATTTGAGGGACAGACTTTATTGTTTTGGAAATTTAACCTGGGACTTTATGATTTCAGCGCTGCGGATTCGTCATTCCTCCCGATCTATACTCCCGGGAGACCTGGACCTCCTGAGATTATTGGAGGGCATGAACCTAGCGGCTATAAAGCGTTGGCAATTAAGAATCATGGTGCCAGCAAGGCGGCAATTCTACCCATAAATTTGGGGAAGTTGTATTTTTTGCATGGATACGAGCAGCACAAGAATATTTTGCTGGATGTGATCGACTTCTTATATCCAGAGGCGAGCACCCTGGTTGAGACCAATGCCCATGAACGCGTGGAGGTGATACTGCAATCATTTGTTAAGAATGTTCCGGAGAACATTTCAAAAACCGAACCCGATGGCATGATTGTCCATCTTGTTAACCTGACGGGCTTTAGCGGGAACACTTATTTTTCGTCCCTCCCGTTGCGCGACCTGAACTTTACGATAAAGACGGATTTCGAGCCGAAAAAGCTTTGGGGAATGGTTGACGATGCTCCTATCGACTTTACGTGGAGCGAGGGCGTTGTAAAATTTTCAGTAAAAAAATTGGAAGACTTTGAGGGCGTGGTGATGGAGCGGTAGTGAAATATGTCTGTGCCTCAGGGTGAAGAGTCGCATTCAAAATTAGTAAGCTTGTGAGCAGGACAGTATGAACATTTCCTTGTAGTTACTTGAGATTCCGCCCAAGTTTTTTCAAAAATGATGCACAGAACCCTTTTTTTTTTCCACTCAAGATATCGCTTAACTAAAAGAGGTCTGTAAAAGGGAGGTCCCTTCGGTGCCCGCATGATGAAAACTTCACTCTTGTCATCCCTAGAGGGAATAAATAAGTCCTCGAATTATATCTGTTGATGATACCATCTTTCCGATATTAGGTACAACGCCGATGTATGTGCCGCTTAAACTCGGTATTAAACGCACAGATTTTTTTTTGTCAGCATTTGTGTACTCAAGCTTACTTATTAAATTTGTCACATTAAAGGCTCCCTGTAAATATTTAGTTTTTTCCACGGATATATCAGATCCTGGGTTCTGTGTCGTCAATCGAGCACAGCTTTAATTTTATTAAATAAATTTTTACAGGTCATATGTATCAAAATAATAAACTAGCAGTCATCGGGGGAACCGGTAAGTCGGGAAAGTATCTTGTTAGTCAGTTGCTCATTCACGGATTTTCTTTGAAACTCTTATTAAGGAATCCAGAAACTTTTGAGAGGAAGAACCCATTCATTGAAATCGTAAAGGGTGACGCACGGAACTACGACTCTGTCGATCGCTTGGTTGATGGTTGTCAATGCGTGATTAGCACTCTCGGACAACCGAGAGGAGAAACATCTATATTCAGTCAGGCGACAAGTAATGTTATACGGGCAATGACACAACACGAGATCCAGCGTTACGTGCTAACGACTGGATTGAGTGTTGACACACCTCTTGATAAGAAAAGTCAGAAAGTCAAAATGGCAACTGACTGGATGAAATCAAATTTTCCTGAAACAACTCTCGATAAACAAGTTGAATTTGATGTTCTTTCAAGAAGTGACATAAAGTGGACCTTAGTCCGACTGCCGCTAATTGAGCAAACGGATGAAAGAAGGAACATGATTGCGAGTTTGGAGGATTGTCCGGGAGATAAAATTAGTACAACAGACCTTGCGTACTTTCTTATCGAACAACTGTCCGCGGAGAACTATATCAAAAAGGCTCCCTTTCTCGCAAATGCTTAAAAAATCAACAGTGAGTCAACAATGGCTCACTGTTTTTAAACTCTGTTAATTTTTATCACTTGTTAATTGTGATATCGACCTTGAATCTAAAGGCGATATCGGCCCGTGCAAGGTCAATTAACGATCACGATCTAGAGCTTTTTGTGCTTGGCTTCAATTTCATGCGAATTTCGCGAGGAAGTATGATCCGCACTTGGCTCACGAACGTGCATGGTTAATCCGGATTATCAGTCTTCATCGGTGGTTGATAATTGCAATCAACTTTCATGTTGCTTTTGTGTAAATGCATCGAAAGAAAAAAGAAATTGGATTGAATCCGGGCAGGGCCATCCCAACAGCATTGTTGGAAAGTTTATTCGGAACATTGTATTAAGGCCAGTTTTTTTGCCATTGTGCTGTTAAAAGTCTCCATGATAGAATAGATCATTATACGATTTCAGGCAAAGACCGGGCAAGTGTTGTAGCTGGACTTTATGTTGAAGTCTGCAATAGATTATTTGATAGCATTCAATTCCTTCATCTTTTGATACAACGCCCTGAATGTATGCCAAGAAGTATTGTCGCCGCCCTTTTCATCTTTCTTACTTTTGTAAAAGCCATCCATGAAGTTTGCAG
>DASUTP010000212.1:0-11746 GCA_036374515.1 Chryseolinea sp.
GTTATTTCCAATATTGGTACCTTTTTCTTATCACATTAGTCCTGTGCCTGGGTCTGGCGTTTGTATATCTGTACCTGGCTACACCTCAATATCGGATTACCAGTGCCATCCTTCTTAAAAATGAGGAGAGCCAGTCAAACCTGAGAAATTCAGAGCCGGGAGAATTAAATCTTTTCAGCACCAAACAGAGTATCGACAACGAGCTTGAAGTTTTGAACTCAAAAAGTTTAATGCACAGGGTCTTTGAGGAGCTCTCGTTGAATGTCACCTATCATGTTGAGGAGAAATTCAAGACGAAGGAGATTTATGGTGTTGAACTTCCAATAAGGCTAAGCATCACTAAGCTACATCCGACGGCCTACGGTCATCAGATTGTTATAAAGCGTAGAACGAGCACCATGTACAGCATCACTGAAGAAGATGGTAAGAGCACGAATCATACCTACGGTGAGGAAGTAAGCACGCCTTATGGAATCTTTACAGTAATTGCAGCTCCCCTTGACTCAACTTTAAAACTTGATAGCCGTACGCAAAAACCGATAACGGTGAAATTCCATGACCTCACCAAGATCGCTGACAGTTATAATCAACGTGTAAAGATTGAAGCGGTAAACCGCAGAGCTAGTGTTATCAGGCTTAGCCTTGTTGAGGCAGTCCCTCAAAAAGGAAAAGATATCATTAACAAGCTCCTTGAAGTGTATGGAAATGAAGCCCTGGAGGACAGGAATAAATTTGCAAACACGACGATACAGTTTATTGACGAGCGATTAAAGTATTTAACGTCTGAATTGACCGATGTTGAAAAAGACGTGGAACAATTCAAGCGGGAGAATCAGGTGACTGATGTTACTTCAGATGCTGGGCAATATCTCCAGCAGGCCACTAACTATAACCAGCAGCTGTCCGAGTTGGATAATAAAATCGATGTATTGGAATCTCTTGAGGATTATTTGAAAGGACAGGCGGGAAAATTCGAAGTGGTGCCAAGTTCCCTTAGCATTGAAGATCCGACGCTGGAAAATTTGATCGCCCGCTTCAACGACCTGCAGCTCGAGAAGGAAAGAATGTTGCGCACGGCCCTGCCAAGCAATCCGCTTGTTCAGGATTTAAATGATCAGCTGGCTACAATACATCTCAATATTCTGGAAAATCTCCATACCATTAAGCAAGGGTTGTCGATAACACGCCGGAATATGGAAACGACCTCCGGGCGCTTTCGTTCCCAGATCAACAAAGTACCCTCTATCGAGCGTGAGTTGTTGGAAATTAACAGGCAACAAGGTACGAAGAGCGATTTATACCTTTATCTGCTGGAGAAACGCGAGCAGGCTGCACTTTCGCTGGAAGCTACGGTAGCAAAATCCAGAACCTTGGATCCGGCCTTGGTAGACGAAAACCCGGTTAGCCCGAAAAAGACTTTGGTTTATCTGTTTGCAGTTATTGTAGGATTGGGACTTCCTTTCTCGGGAATTTATATCAAGAACACCCTGAATAATAAGATACAAACAAAACGTGAGGTACAACGGCTTACCCGTACGCCGATTTTGGGTGAGATCACACGCAATAATTCTGGGGCGAGCCTGGTGATCACAAAAGAAAGTACTTCGTCTTTGGCGGAACTCTTCCGACTTATCCGTACTAACCTTTATTTCGCAACGGCAGGCAAGGAAAACAAAGTTGTGCTCATAACATCGAGCATGAGCGGCGAAGGAAAAACGTTCTTTTGTATCAACCTGGGCGCGAGTCTTGCTTTGATGGGTAAAACTGTAGTAATTCTGGAGCTGGACTTAAGAAGACCTACCATGGCGCGACAACTGGGTATCAAACCCGGGCTGGGTATTACCAATTACTTAATAGGCATGGATAAATATCCCATCGAGGATATTATCAAGCAACATAAAACAGTGCGTAACCTTTTCATCGCATTGTCAGGATCAATTCCGCCAAATCCTTCGGAGTTGATGACTTCGAAAAACCTCGCGAACCTTATTCGCGATCTAAGAGAAAAATTCGACTACGTCCTGATAGATACTCCGCCTGTAGGCAAGGTTGCCGATGCCTTCGCCCTCAATACCGTGGTGGACTCGGCCATTTATCTGATGCGATTTAACTATACGACCAAATCGAATGTCGAATTGATTGATGACATCTACGTTAATAAAAAATTCCCTCATCCTATGATCGTATTTAATGACTCGAAAGAAGTCAGCGGATACGGTTACAAGAGCCACGAAATTGAAAAGGAACAAATCAGTCTTATTAATCTGTAGGATCATGATAGGTGAGGAGAACTTAGTGTCGTCGAGGTACGATATATCGGACTTATGTCAGCAGCTGCACGGTTAATTTCGGGAAGTGTAGCGTCGTGGGCACAGATAGCAGTTAATATTGTCGCCCAGATCATCCTCGTTCCGATCTACCTAAATTATTGGTCTGTTCAAACGTATGGTATTTGGTTAGCCATTCAAGGTATCATGAGTGCACTTTCAATGCTGGATCTTGGACACCAGAATTTTATGGGATACGAATTCCTGCGCATAGGCCGGCAGAATCTTCCGACGTTAAGTAAGTATTTCGCTTCTGCTGTCATCATTGGCATATTGATCAGCATCGTGCAGGTTTTATTGACATTGGTATTTATGTACACAGGAATCTTGCCATTCCTGCTGGGCGAATCGGGTTCCGAGAATGCAACATTAATAACTTCGGCCGGAGTAGCTCTGGTTTTGCAAGCCCTGTTGTGGCTGTTGCTGGTGACGGTGTCCGGGCTGATGGTAAGATTGCTGGCAGCCTTCGGCTATTTTCCAAGAACTGCGTGGTGGGGATTTTTGTATGCCATCATCACTGCTTTAGCGCCTCTGATCGCTGTTGTCCTCGGCGCAGATCTTTTAACGGCAAGCCTCGCCTTAACAGGCACGTGCTTCATTTATGGCATATTCTTGTACATCGATCTCTTTCGGGCAATGAAAAGAGAACGGATCAGAATTCTTAAACCATCACTTCCATTAGGCTATTCTAACTTTCGGAAATCCTTGCCTTTGTTGGGTAAATCTTTATTTGAAAATGTAAGACAACAAGGTGTGCGTCTGGTGCTAGCCCCCATTGCGGGACCGGCGGCGCTCGCCGCATTTGCAACCATGCGCACAGGCGCCAATGTTGCTTTGCAAGGTCTCAACACGATAGTCAATCCCATTCTTCCCGATCTCATGCGATTCTTGCACGATCGGGATCAGCCGCGCAGCGAGGCAGCATTTTCAACCATCTGGATCGTCGTAGTGGCGGTAATGGCTCCGGGTGTTGTAATCCTGCAACTCGTTATGGAACCATTTTTTGTTTTTTGGACGCAGGGAAAAATCCCGTTCGATCCGCTTCTTTTTGCGGCCCTTTCTGTGGGCGTTCTCGTCTACGCTGTTATTCAGCCTGCGATGGCAGTCGTCATCGGTAATAATTTAGCGAAGCTTCAGTTGGGCCTTGCTGCTATCGGCGCGCTGATAGTGTTCGGAGTTCTCATCTTGTCGGTGCCGGTGATCGGGATTTTAGGAGCAGCTGTTGCTCTGCTGCTGGCAGAGATAGCGGCAGCAGTTGGTTACAAAATTTATGCAAAGCGCTGGTTGAGGAGCCAACAGCTGGAATGGCCAAGCAGGCCGTTTAGGCTGGCAGTGACATCCGTTGCCATATCAGCTGTTGCGTTGCTTGGACTCGTATTTAAGCCAGAATTCAAATGGGCTGTGCTGGCCGTTGCGATGTTGCTTTTTGCCTGGAATTTTTGGCGGTACTGGCTCGTTCTTCCGTCGGTTGCTTTGGAGAGTGCAAAAAATATAATTAAGAAAATACCTGGACTTAAGAGAATGGTTTTTTACTTGAGACGTGAGTTCAAATTAAAATTATGCCTCTGAAACTGAATATCAAATTCGTAGACTGATTGATTTACCAAATAGCAAAAGTTATGGCTGAAGCTCCTAAGATTTCAATTCTGACGCCGGTGTGGAATGGACTTCCTTACCTTAAAGAGTGCGTTGACTCCGTTTTGTCACAAGATTTTCAAGATTGGGAAATGATCGTCGGGGATAATTGTTCCGACGACGGCACAACGGAATACTTAAGGTCCTTAAATGATCCCAGAATAAAAATTCACACGCACGAAAAAAATTTGGGTGTCTACGGAAACATACACTTTTTATTCAATCAGGCAAAAGCGCCGATCTACGTTGGCCTCTGTGCGGATGATTATTTCTACGACGGCGCGTTGCGTAAGATAGTTGACGAGTGGAACAACGTAAGTCCAGGTACGGGTTTGATCTCATATAACTGGAAAAGCCGTCAGATGAAACACAATAAGCTGACGCGATTTGCCTACTCAGCGCTTCCTAAAAAGCTCGACGGAGTCAACGCGACGGCTGCGTATTTTCTTTTTGGATGTTTTCCTGGAAATTTTTCTGAGATATCGGGACGGGTTTCGCTGGTAGCACCTGAACACTTTTGGTACCACGTCCGCTATTCAGCAGATCATGAATTTTGGCTAAGGCTTACAAAGAAAAGCGGTATCCATTTAAGTGACGCCAAAGTAGTGTACATCCGCAGGCACGACAAGGTGGCGGCAACACGTATGATTACAAAAGGAGAATACCACGAGGAATCGATTGAGATCTATGAAAGCATTATCAACGAGTTGTCGGCTCACTGTAGCAGAGGGAAATTGGTCGCATTTTACAATGTTGAATTATGCTCTTTTCACCTTCGCGATGCGATAAAGTCAGCAATGAGGGGCAAATTCACTGCGCTTAAATCATTTATCCGATTAGAGTCACCAATTTTTTGGCCCAAGTGGTTTCAGCTGATCGGATGTTTACCATTTGCTTTGTCTGAGACCCTGAGATTTCCCGTCAGCATAATGTTGGCGAAGAGCATTTTAAAGGATCTTAATGAACAGCAAGTCACCAGTAACTTGTCATTGAAGGAAGCTTGATAATGAATAACCAGACTTTATTCGGTAAGGCAACAACAAAGTGGCTTTAAATAAAATTATATGTCTAAAGTACCTGCCATCTCCATTTTAACGCCCGTTTGGAACGGTCTCCCGTACCTCAAAGAGTGTGTGGAATCTGTCTTGGCACAGGATTTTCAAGATTGGGAAATGATTGTTGGAGATAACGCATCGGATGATGGAACGAGTGAGTATCTCAGATCATTAACCGATCCCAGGATAAAAGTTTTCAGACATGAAAAAAATCTGGGGGTTTATAGAAATATTCATTTTCTCTTCAACAAGGCAACGGCACCCATATACATGGGACTTTGCGCGGATGATTATTTTTATGAAGGAGCGCTGGGCAAGATTGTCGCGGAATGGGGTCGGGTCAGTCCCGATACCGGGTTCATCTCGTTTAATTGGGAGAGCCGGCAGATGAAACACAACAAGCTGACGCAATTTTCTTATTCGGCCTTGCCAACGACGTTAGGGGGCCTTACATCGGTGTCTGCTTTCTTTCTTTTCGGTTGCCTCCCCGGAAATTTTTCAGAGGTTTCTGCGAGGGTTTCGCTGGTGGCCGGCGAGCATTATTTATATGACATCAGATACTCGGCCGACCATGAATTTTGGATGAGACTGGTGAAAAGGAATCCTATGCACCTGAGTAAAACCAAGGTCGTCTATATCAGGAGACACGATCGCGTGGCTGCCACCTATACCATTACAAAAGGAGAGTATCATGAGGAATCAATTAAAATTTACGAGGATATCGTCGAAGACTTGTCGCCCTATTCCAGCAGGCAAAAATTAATTGCATTTTACAATGTTGAATTGTGTTCGTTTCACCTGCGTGACGCGCTTAAGTCGGCACTCAGGGGCAGATTCACGGCACTTAAATCGTTCATCAAACTTCAGTCGCCAATCTTCTGGCCAAAGGGTCTTCAGCTGCTTGGCTGCTTACCATTTGCCTTGTCGGAAACGCTTCGGTTCCCGGTCAGCATAATGTTGGCAAAAAGTATACTGAAGGATTGTAGTAGTGACCAAAAAGATATCCGTCAAGCGAATGCGTAAATTGATTTTCACTGCTTCTGTACTTGTAGTTCTCTTTATTATCCTTGAGGTAAGCCTGAGAAAGCTCTATGGATTTGGAAACATGAACATCTTATTTCAGGAGGATGCAGCTTTTGAGTACATCGCAAAGCCGAATCAGGATAAGGTTCGTTTTGGCAACAAGGTAATATATAATGAATTTTCAATGCGAAGCCTGCCGCTCACTGAGAACGATAATTGCGTTGTGCTTGGCTTCGGAGATTCGGTGCTCAATGGGGGCACCGTTATCGATCAGGACAGTCTCGCCACGACCATTACAGAAAGACAACTGCAAAATGAGATGGGCGCTGGGATTCGATTTTTAAATATCAGTGCTCCGAGCTGGGGGCCCGATAACTGCGCGGCCTACTTAAAAAAATATGGAGCATTCAATGCCAAGATGATAATTTTGCTTGTGAGCAGTCATGATGCTTACGACAATATGACTTTTGAAAAGACGGTTGGCGTTCACGAGTCTTATCCTGAACAACCTTATTCATTGGCTGTTCTCGAGGTAATGGATCGATACATAAAACCGCGCATTATGGGATGGTTTGATACTAAAGAAACTAATGACTTAATGATTAATGAGAAGGGCGGTCAATTCAGCGCCGGGTTCGATGTTTTTAAAAACTTTGCTGAAAAAAATAACATCCCGCTCATAGTATGCCTGCATGCAGAACGGGGAGAAGTTGAAGAGGGAAAATTCAATCCACAAGGGCAGGAAATATTGGACTACTGTGCTAAGAATAATATACCTGTCATCTCCGGATTGCAAATTGGAGAAGCTCCGGGTGACTTTCTGGATTACATCCATTTGAATACAAGGGGACAGGCACGGTGGGCGAAGGGTTGGTATCAGAAAATTAGTGAAGGCATCGGAGCATGCCGTCAACTGTAGTTGAGCTTGATTTTACAAAGATTATGGAATAAGGAAAAGAAATGGCTTACAACGTAGACGATATCGGTTTAAGGCCCGAAAGCGACTTTACAGCACAGGTCGTGCGCATCTCCTGGGTTGTGCTATTCGCTGGCATTGTCTTTCAGTTGATCTTCTTCGCTGATATAACAAATATTATCGCGATGTCGGCCATTGTCTTTGCCTGGTTAATTACCACCCAGATCTGGCTGCGCAAAAAAATGCTGGAGACTTATTTGCTCTCGACCTTCATGATAATTGGTTTTGCGTCGTCTCAGTTTTATTTCCCTTTGTTGTTCACGACCCTGGAAAATAAGCCGCTCGTTTACAATTTGGAATTTCCTGAGCAGGTGTTTCTGCACTCCACGGCATGTCTGCTGATGCTTGTAATATCCCATGGCATATACCGGACGTTGATGGAGACAACGCGAACCAAAACTGTTTCGCTTTTGGGCAAGGCAGGGTTCTTTGATCCGCCCACGCATTTACAGCTTTGGATCATGGGGATGTTTGGCATGGCCTCTTCATTTTATGTTTATTTCACCAATCCTGAAATTGGTCAGGAAATTACGGGAAGTGCTTCAGACAAGCTGCTCGCAGGTTTGGTGCCGTTCACGTACGCACCGTTTTTTATTCCAATTTCAAAACTGTACGGCAATCATGAAAAGACTCCCCGTGGATTCGGTTTAATGATATTAATGTATGCCGTCCTTCTTTTTGTGATCAGCATGGCCCGCAACAGCAGAGGGGCTTTTATCTTTGGATTGACGACACCTGCCTTTGCGTACATTCTTGGATTGTTACTCGGTGTGTTTAAGACTAAGATATTTACGATAAAGAATTTCGTGGTTGTTGGTTTGGTCGCCTGGTTACTGATGGGGCCTTTTACCGACCTGGGAACCGCAATGCTCATCGTCCGGGGAACCCGTACGGACATTCCTCCCGCAGAGCTGATCGCAAGAACGTTGGAGGCGCTTGACGATAAAAAAGCCATAGAGGCACGTAAAGCGGAAGATAAAAATGAGTCGATGGATTTCGACTGGGATGAACGTTATCTTGACAACATTTTTACCGCCAGGTTCTCAAATATAAAGTTCAATGACAGTAACCTTATAACCTACTCCAAGATTGGTCAATATGATCCGGATATGCAGGACTATTCTTTGGATCAGCTGCTTGCAACGCTTCCTGATCCGATTATAAAGCAATTCAACCTTGATGTAGATAAGGACCTTGTTCTTGCACTTTCGTTTGGCGACTATATGTATGTGCTGTCGGGGGGATATGGAACGCCTAATGGATATCGTGTAGGACATGTTGCTGGCACTGGTATGGCTACCTTTGGATGGTGGTATCTGGCATTGTTTGCCCTTGTGTTAATTCCGGTTTTCTATTTGAACGACAAATTCTTTAGAAGAAAGACTGGTATCGATTTCGCCAGCGTGCCTCCAGAACAGCGATTTCAATTCAGTTTCTGCGGCGTCTTGGCATTGACAACCTTCTTCCAATTTCTTCTTTTTGAAAGTGTGGTTAATGGAGCAACTTATCTGATACGCGGTTGGATTCAGCTGGCGGTGTTATATCTGTTAATGTTTCATTCCAGCCGCTTACTAAGTAATTTAATAGCGGGCAGGCCACGTCGCGTCCATCTGACTCCTAATTAACAGTAAGATAAATTGAACACAACAAAGGACTATGCTGCCAAATTGCTTGAATTTGATTGCATTTCATGTCTCGACATGAATGGGTTCTTTTCGTTTTTAGCGGACGGCTTGAAAGAGATTGCCGGTTTACTTTCGGACTCATCCATTTTATTTCCATACACAAGGCAGTTAATTCTCATACCTAAAAAGATCTAAGGCTATGGCAAAGATATTATACATTGGTGATCGTTTTGCAACCTCCGGCCATCGGGCAGCGGCAATCAAAAGGCTTGGTCACACCGTTGACGTAAGGGACCCTTATCAGCAATTTGATAAAATGCTGCGTTCCTGGCGGGGAGCTTTGCACTATCGTACAGGCTATACGTTCTTGCAGTCGGGAATGGTAAAATGGATTGAATCGCTGATCGCAGAACCTTCCATCCGGCCTGACGCGATCTGGGTGGATAGTGGGGAACTTGTCGGTCCTGCCTGCTTAAAAGTCTTAAAAGAATTAAAATGTCCAGTCCTCCTCTACAACGTTGACGACCCGACTGGCAAAAGGGATGGGAACAGATTCAATTCTCTCATTAAGTCTATCCCGTATTACGACCTGATCGTGCTGGTGCGGAAGGAAACAGCGGAAGAATGCGAAAAACTTGGCGGCAAACGGGTCATGCGGGTATTTAGAAGTTACGACGAGGTAGAACATAAACCTTTCGCTTCGGATCAGGATATTCCTGCTGCGTTTAAGTCAGACGTGGCCTTTATTGGCACGTGGATGAGATACGAAAAAAGGGATGAGTTCTTATTGGAGCTTGTAGCGAAGGGAGTGCCGATAAGCATCTGGGGAGATCGATGGGAAAAGAGCCCTCACTTTGCGAAACTAAAATCTTTTTGGCGTGGAAAAGCCTTGCGCGGTCGTGACTACGTTGCTGCAATACAGGGGTCAAAAATTTGTCTTGGTATGCTGTCAAAGGGAAACCGGGATCTACACACGCAACGGTCTTTGGAAGTTCCTTATGCCGGTGGCCTTTTTTGCGCTGAGCGTACCAGTGAACACCTGGAACTTTATAAGGAAGGAACTGAAGCCGTATTCTGGTCGGATGCTGCCGAATGTGCGGACATTTGTAACAAACTTTTAAATGACTCGACGCTACGTGAGAAAATCAAAACAGCCGGAATGGAGCGCATCCGGGCGCTGAAACTCGGAAACGAAGACGTAATCAGGCAAATATTGGGCACCATCATGGAAAAGCCATCAGCGGTTACGACAAAAGTTAATCCTGGATCGTAATGCAAGTTATTTTAATCGGTAATTATCCCCGCGATAAGCAGGAAAGTATGGAACGCTTTGCTCAGATGGTAAGCGAAGGGTTCCGGAACGTTGGAGTACAAACTGCGATTTGGCGTCCGCTGGTTTATCTTGGGGCTTTTTTTCAAACCACCAGCGGCTTAGGAAAGTGGATCGGATATATCGATAAGTGGGTTATTTTTCCAGCGATACTTTGGTGGCGCCTTCGGAAAAAAAAATTTAACAATCCGGATGTAAGATTTATTGTCTGTGACCATTCGAACGCGCCGTACCTGAAGTATCTACCGAAGGAACGAAGCAGTATAACATGTCACGACGCATTGGCCATTCGCGGCGCATTCGGATATGCTGATGCATACTGCCCCGCTTCTCCAGCGGGCGTCATATTACAAAAATGGATCTTACGCAGCTTACAAAATGCCGGCACCTTAATTGCGACCACGCAGCTTACCATCGATCATTTGACAAGCCTGTCGTCAGGCAAGGTACTGAAGCAAAAAAACTGGCATATAATCCCCCTTGCATTCAATGCCGATTTCAGAAGAATTGATAAGGGAGAAAAAGACCGGCTGCTGGCAAGCGTAGGACTAAATTCCAATAGCCCCTTTTTACTCCATGTTGGTTCGGCCCTGCCAAGAAAAAATCGGAAGCTGTTAATCGGCATGATTGCAGCAATTGGTGACAAATGGAATGGGCGGGTGTGCTTTGCCGGCGAGGCGCTGGAGGAAGAATTATTGAACTACGCAAAGTCCCTTGGCGTTGCCGACAGGGTATTTTCAATTGTTAAGCCCAGCCACGAGATCCTCCGGGCACTATATAATGGATGCGAAGCATTTGTATTTCCTTCATTTTCGGAAGGTTTTGGCTGGCCACCGATTGAAGCCCAGGCATGCGGTGCACCAGTAATTGCATCCAACATTCCACCCATGCCAGAAGTTTCCGGTGTAGGTGCATTATTTGCCGATCCGAACAAGCCGGAAGATTTTGCCGATGCCTTTCTAACCCTAAATGCAGATAGCTCATTAAGAAACGGCCTTATTCAAAAAGGTCTTAAAAATATCGAGCGCTTTCATATTGACAAGATGATGAGCGCATACCTTAAGTTGCAGGGCATAAACAAGACTAACGTTTAAGCATATGTTTCTGAAAATTTTGACTTGCCTGCTTCCATGGTTTTTGAGACGACGGGCTTTGCAGAGTTGGTTCGGCTTTAAGATCCATCCGACGGCACGCATAGGCTTGTCGTGGGTTTTTCCGGACCGGCTTATTATGGACGAGAATACCTCTATTGATCACTTCACGGTTGCCATTAATTTGGGGAGTATCGAAATGAAAAAGAAAGCGATAGTGGGCCGCGGAAACTGGATAACAGGATTTCCTCTTAACAATAAGTCTGGACACTTCAGGCACCAGGCCGACCGTCATCCCGAATTGATCATGGAAGAGTCGTCCGCGATAACCAAAAACCATCACCTCGACTGTACAGATAGGATCACCGTCGGAAAATTTTCAACAATTGCCGGCTATAACTCGCAACTTCTGACGCATTCAATTGATTTGATCAATAGTCGCCAGGACAGTTCGCCGATTACAATTGGTGACTATACATTTGTTGGAACGAATGTTGTCGTCCTCGGAGGATCCAGCTTACCTGCATATTCGGTATTAGGCGCCAAATCCTTGCTCAACAAAAGCTACGCGAAGGAATGGACCTTATATGGAGGAGTACCTGCAAAGGCGCTTGCAGACATTCCCCGCGATGCAAAGTATTTCCTGCGCACTGATGGTTTTGTTTATTGATCTAAATTTCTATG
>DASUTP010000213.1:0-7310 GCA_036374515.1 Chryseolinea sp.
CCCAGGGTGTTAAAAGGTTCCAATAAATGGATCGATATCATTCACCATCGTTCGAAATCACAAAACAATACAGAGGCGGTGTTCCGTCAGTTAAAGGATTCGGGGTATAAAATAATCGTAACGGACCCTGAAAAGGATTGCATTCCGGTCGAAGATATCAACGTTGAAGAAAAGGTTGCCTTGGTTTTTGGAAACGAGTTGCGGGGAATTTCAAAGGAAGCGTCGTCGCTGTGCGATCAGAAGGTAAGAATTCCCATGTTCGGGTTCACTGAAAGTCTGAATATTTCCGTCAGCGTTGCGATCTGCCTTAACTCGATAGTTACAAAGCTTCGGTCGACGCAAGCTTTCGTCGGCCTGTCCGAAGAAGAAAAAGATGTACTAAAACTCAAATGGTATCGGAAAATTGTTCGCAAGTCCGATCTGATCGAAAGAGAGTTTCTGCGTACAATTGAGTAGATTTGTTTGCCTGATAATGTCTATTGTTGATGCGCTTGATGAAGAGAATATTTCTTACGCTCAGTTTCTTATTTATTTCCCTTTTCATAATCTGTAATCTGTGGATTGTAAGAAGCACTAGGGAAAGGGTATTTTCCGATTTGAGTAAGGTGCCTCACCATCGCATTGCATTGGTTTTAGGAACAAGTCATAAAACGTCGAAAGGCGATCCCAACCCTTTCTTCGAAAAACGAATCGACACGGCTGCGGAACTTTATAAGAAGGGAAAGATCGATCATCTGATTCTCAGCGGCGATAATCGATCTATCTACTACAACGAACCTATGGCAATGCTAAAGGCATTGTTAAAGCGGGACGTGCCCGCTTCGGCCATTACGCTGGACTACGCGGGGCTTCGTACGCTGGATTCCATTGTACGGTGCAAAGAGATCTTCGGTCAAAATAAATTTATTATCATAACACAACCGTTCCACAGTTACAGGGCATTGTTCATCAGCAGATACCACGATATAAATGCCATCGCAATGGTGGCTGAAGAACCGGATTTCGACTATTCATTTAAAGTCCGACTCCGTGAGTATCTTGCGAGAACGAAAGCCGTGCTCGACTTGTACGTCTTAAAAACCTCTCCCAGGTTCTTGGGGCAAAAAGAGGAAATAAACGTACAAGAGGCACAATAAACCTTTATCCTTGGCATTTGGTTAATGTCTGTTTAACTAGACTATTTGTGCTAACACCCCTGAAAAAATATTTTTGTCGTTCCTTAGTGCTTATTGTCACAGCCATTGCCGTGTTGAATTTTGCCAACGCACAGGAAACAATCGTTAGAGGAAAGATCACCGACGCAAATTCGGGCGACCCCATCCCTTATGTCAATGTTATTTTCCAGGGAACAACAATAGGCGTAACCTCTGATTTTGATGGTAACTATGAATTGAAGACAAACACGCCTTCCGACACGATTGTCGTGTCTTACATCGGCTATAAGGTTAAAAAGAAATCGATTGCGAAGGGGATAACCCAGGTTGTTAACCTTCAGATTGAGGAGGATATTACGAATTTGCAAGAAGTCGTTTTTATGGCAGGAGAGAACCCCGCATTCGATGTGCTGCGAAATGTAGTGCGCAATAAAAACAAAAACGACAAACGTAAGCTGACGGCATACGAATACGACACCTATACAAAAATTGAAATCGACATAGACAATCTTTCGGACAAGTTTCGTCAGCGTAAAATGGTACAAAAGATTACGCAGGTTCTTGATAGTATAGAAGTGATTGCCGGTGAGGACGGAAAACCCATCTTGCCTTTATTCATTACAGAAAGCTTGTCTAAGGTCTATTACCGTGATAACCCATCCTTAAAGTATGAACACATTCTCCGTTCCAAGATAAATGGTGTGGGCGTTGAGGACGGCACGACTGTGACGCAATTGGTCGGATCTTCCTTTCAGGAATACAATTTTTATCAGAACTGGCTCAATCTCCTGGCAAAAGATTTTGTATCGCCAATAGCGGATGGGTGGCGCCTGTATTACGAATATGACCTCATGGACAGCCTTTATGTTGGAGACGATTACTGCTATAGGCTGGACTTCTTCCCAAAGAGTCCACAGGATCTTGCATTTACGGGAAGCATGTGGATAACAAAAAAGGAATTTGCATTGAAGCAAATTGATGTCAGTATCGGCAAACAGGCCAACTTGAATTTCATTGAAAAAATAAAAATTCAGCAGGAGCTCGAGCCCACCGCTGATGGTGCATGGCTTCCGGTTAAAAACAGGGTCTTGGTCGATGTGAGCGAAGTGACTGGAACGTCGGCTGGCATGTTGGCGAAATTTTATACTTCTAATAAGAATTTTACGATCAACAAGCCGCATCCTCCCTCATTTTACGAGACACCTATTGTGATGGCGGAAGATGCGCGCGTGAACGAAGGCGAAGATGCCTGGGACTCGCTCCGGCACGAGCCACTGACGCAAACGGAAAAGAACGTATATCGGATGATCGATACGCTTCAAAATATTCCCGTCGTTAAGACCTATACCGATATTATCAAGATTGCGATCGGCGGATTTTACGATGTTGGCAAGATCGATCTCGGGCCGTACGTCGCCATGTTTGCCATTAACGATATCGAAGGCGTGAGGATACAGCCAGGGTTCAGAACAAACGAAAAGTTCAGTAAAAAGTGGGTCGTGGGTGGACAGATGGGATACGGATTCAAAGATGAACGTATAAAGTACATGGCCTACATTCAAAATATCATTTCCCGGAAGCGCTGGACAACGCTAACCATAGGCGCGCGCAGCGACATCAGCCGCGTGGGCATTGATGAGGAAAGCGCCGGTGGTAATTTTTTGTTATTGGCCTCTCAACGTTTTGGTGTATTCAGACGAGGGTACTATTACAACGAGGGTCGTTTAGATTTTAAGCGCGAGCTTTTCAAAGGGTTTACACAGCGGGTCGGTTTCCGGTACCACACATTTGAGCCTGCTTTTAATTTTGCCTGGTACGAGCAGCCCGATGACGCGCCGAATTCGAATGTCCACGAAAACTATCAAACGTCCGAGCTCATCTTTGAATCACGCTACGCGCGCGATGAGCTTTTTATACAGTCTGATAACGATAGGTTAAGCCTGGGTACCATCCGTTGGCCAATAATCACGATCCGGTACACAAAGGGGATGAAGGGTGTGTTGAACAGCGATTTTGACTATGATAAAATAAGATTAAGCGTTTTCCGGCGGTTGAGGTTCGGTCCGTTGGGTGCGGGTAATCTCACCCTCACTGCTGAGAAAGTTTTTGGTACAATCCCGTATCCGTTGTTGTCTTTGCACTTGGGAAATCAGAGTCCCCTCTACACTTCTATTACTTACAACATGATGAATTACGGCGAATTTATCAGTGACCAGTTCGCCTCCGTTCAGTACGACCACCACTTTGAAGGTTTTCTTTTGAATAAGATTCCGCTGATGCGAAAACTAAAGTGGCGCTTGGTCGGCACAGCTAATGTTCTCTATGGAAGCATGCGCGAGGCGAACAAAGAAGTCATTGCACCCGAGACGCTCGATGGCGAACCGACGCTGGAGTTTCAGTCTTTTGAAAAAAATCGTCCTTATGTAGAACTCGGTTATGGTGTCGAAAATATTTTCAAATTCTTTCGGGTGGACTTTGTACACCGACTGTCATACCTGGGAAATCCTGATATACGAACGTTCGCGGTTCTCTTTAGCTTTCAATTCAGTTTGTAATTGGCGCACTTTGTTAAGCGACTTTTTGCATATTTGTGCCCGAATTAATTTTGTAGTTTAGTTCAAATCCATGACTGTTAAAATTTCTCTTCCAGACGGAAGCGTGCGGGAATATCCTAGCGGCGTAAAAGGTTCCGAAATAGCGGCCAGCATTAGCGAGGGTTTAGCGAGGGTTTCATTGGCGATCGAAGTAAATGGAGAGGTCTGGGACCTTGCGCGACCAATAACTGAAGACGCGACAATTAAGATTCTTACATGGAGTGACAAAGGCGGCAAAACCTCGTTTTGGCATTCGTCTGCGCACTTGATGGCAGAAGCACTTGAAGCTTTATATCCTGGAGTCAAGTTTGGAATCGGTCCGCCGATCGACAATGGCTTTTATTACGACATTGATTTAGGTGACAGGGCATTTGGTGACGATGACCTTCTGGCGGTGGAGAACAAAATGAAAGAGCTAGCCAGGAAGGAAAGCTTATATAGCCGGCGTGATGTCAGCAAAGCTGAAGCGCTTGAATACTTCACTAAAAAAAATGATCCCTATAAGCTTGAGTTGATCAATGGTCTGGAAGATGGCAAGATCACCTTTTATCAGCAGGGTAATTTCGTAGACCTTTGTAAAGGTCCCCACATACCCCATACGGGTTTCATAAAGGCAGTAAAGCTGTTGAACGTTGCAGGAGCCTACTGGCGGGGGAATGAAAAAAACAAAATGCTCACGAGGCTTTACGGCATCACTTTTCCTAAGCAGAAGGAGCTGGATGAATACCTCCATCTCCTGGAAGAAGCGAAAAAGCGGGACCATCGGAAATTGGGAAAGGAGCTTGAGTTGTTTGGATTTTCTGAAAAGGTAGGCATGGGTCTGCCGCTATGGTTGCCGAAGGGAACGATTTTGCGCGAGCGCCTGGAGCAATTCATGCGGCGTGCGCAGATAAAGGCCGGGTACGATCCGGTGGTGACGCCCCACATCGGCGGAAAGGCCTTGTACGTTACCTCAGGGCATTATGAAAAGTACGGCAAAGATTCTTTTCAACCGATCCACACACCCGATGAAGGCGAGGAGTTCCTTTTGAAGCCCATGAATTGCCCCCATCATTGCGAAATTTATAAGCTTAAGCCGCGCTCTTATCGCGACTTACCCATCCGGCTGGCGGAATTCGGAACGGTGTACCGGTATGAACAAAGTGGAGAGTTGCATGGTTTAACAAGAGTGCGTGGATTTACGCAGGATGATGCGCATATATTTTGTCGTCCCGACCAGGTGAAGGAAGAGTTTATCAAGGTGATCGACCTGGTCCTTCACGTATTTAACTCCCTGGGTTTTGAAAACTATACTGCGCAGGTTTCGCTTAGAGATCCCGCGAACAAGCAGAAATACATCGGCGAAGATCATTTATGGGACAAAGCAGAGCGTGAAATTCAGGAAGCGGCGGATGAGCGAGGTTTAAAAACCATTTCGGTAAAGGGTGAGGCGGCTTTTTACGGTCCCAAGCTCGATTTTATGGTCAAGGATGCGCTCGGCCGGAACTGGCAGCTGGGCACAATTCAAGTTGACTATCAACTCCCGCAGCGATTTTCACTGGAATATGTCGGTTCTGATAATCAGAAGCATACGCCGGTCATGATTCATCGGGCACCATTTGGATCGCTTGAACGTTTTGTCGCGGTGTTGATTGAGCATTGTGCCGGTAACTTTCCCTTGTGGCTGGCGCCGGATCAGATTGCCGTCTTGCCTATCTCGGAACGGTTCAACGACTACGCCAAGCTGGTTTTTGAAAAACTTAAGGAACAGGATATCAGGGGTTTACTTGACGACCGCGATGAAAAGATCGGTCGAAAGATAAGAGACGCCGAGACAAAAAAAATTCCCTATATGCTCATTGTCGGTGAGCGGGAGGCAAAGGAAGACTTGGTGGCTTTACGCAAGCACGGACACGGAGATCAGGGAAGTGTACCGCTTCAAGAATTCGTTAATAGATTTAAGATTGAATGTGCAGCGCCAAATTGATTTTGAAAAAATGAAAATATGACGATATTTGCACCCTGTTTTTCAAAACGTAAATAATTAGCAACTTAAATAATAACAGTATCGCAATTTTTAATAACAATAGGCCGAATTTTAACAAGCCAGTAAAAAGGGGGCCACAGCGTCCCGAAGAGCCTTATCGAATCAACGAGAGGATTACTGCACCGAAGGTTAGAGTTGTGGGTGAGGATATAAAAGTAGATGTTTATCCCATTCAGCAGGCTATTAAATTAGCGCACGATCAGGGGTTGGATTTGGTAGAGATATCGCCAAATGCTGATCCGCCAGTTTGCAAGATCGTTGATTATTCTAAGTTCAAATACGAGCAGAAAAAGAAGCAGAAGGAGATAAAGTCGAAGGCTCTGAAGGTTGTGTTGAAGGAAATACGGTTTGGACCGAATACCGATGAGCATGATTTCAATTTTAAATTAAAGCATGCCCAAAACTTCCTGAAGGAAGGTGCGAAGGTCAAAGCGACCGTGTTTTTCGCCGGGCGCTCAATTGTTTACAAAGAGCGTGGTGAAATTTTGCTTTTGAAGTTTGCCCAGGGCCTCGAGGATTTTGGGAAGGTGGAGCAGTTGCCAAAGCTTGAAGGCAAGAGAATGGGTATGATCGTAATGCCTAAAGCAGGAAAAAAGTAGAGTTTAATTTTAATATAATGCCAAAATTAAAGACAAAATCAGGCGCCAAGAAGCGGTTCAAAGTGACGGGCACTGGTAAAATAAAGCGCAAGAATGCTTTTAAGAATCACATTCTGACCAAAAAAGAAACCAAGCAAAAGCGAAGACTCGGCAACAAGTCCTTGGTTCATAAGGCAGATATGCAGAACGTAAAAGATATGCTTGTTCTTTAAGGTTTAATGTTTAACCCGATTGCTGGCCATTTAAGATCATGCGTAAAAACATGACGCCATCAGTCAAAAATGTAGAAAAATGCCAAGATCAGTAAACAACGTAGCTTCAAGAGCAAAGAGAAAACGCATCTTGAAGCTGGCCAAAGGTTTTTTCGGCCGCAAGAAGAATGTATGGACCGTAGCAAAAAATGCCATCGAAAAAGGATTGGTATACGCTTACAGGGACAGGAAACAGAAAAAACGTGAATTCAGGGGCATATGGATTGCCCGGATCAATGCAGGCGCCCGCTTGCACGGTCTTTCGTATTCGGAGCTCATGGGAAAGCTAAAAAAGGCAGATGTCGAGTTGAACCGCAAGGTTCTGGCGGACCTGGCAATGAACCATCCCGCGGCCTTTGAGGCCATCGTGAATAAGGTGAAATAATATTATTCAAGTAAGATAAATCATCAAAAAGGGGCTTAATGTCCCTTTTTTTAATGCCTTGCGAAGCAATTTTTACCCTATCTTGGGGGCTCATCATTTTTTGCTTTATAAGATATTTTTTAACCTGGTGAGAAGTGCAACGTAACGCTAGCCTTACTGAATCTTTTAATGATAACTCGTAAAGGGTATTATGCAAAACCAACCCTTTCATAACGAGGATCCTCATTACAGTCATGACGTTTCTTTGAACGTCCAGCCTTCTGACGCCAATCCGTTTCCAGGTCTTCGACCCTTTTCGCTC
>DASUTP010000214.1:0-6088 GCA_036374515.1 Chryseolinea sp.
GTTTTGGAACTAGTGAACTACGGAATGGGTAAAGGAATCTTTTCTCAAACCTGAAATGTCAAAACTTCTAACCTCGCACTAAAACGTCTACCTTTGCCCGGATATGGTTTCCGGCTTATGAACGTTTCTTCCAGTCTTCAACACAAGATTTTTAAAGTAGTTGGCTCCGTAGCTGATTCCCTGCAGCTAGAAACCTATGTTGTAGGCGGGTATGTTCGAGATCTTATTTTGAAAAGATCGTCGAAAGATATCGACTTTGTGTGCGTCGGGAGCGGGATCGAATTAGCGCAAAAAGTGGCTGATACACTAGGCAAGGGCGTCCAGGTAAACGTTTTTAAGAGCTTTGGAACCGCCCAAATAGTGTATGATGGCCTTGAGCTTGAGTTCGTCGGTGCGAGACGCGAATCGTACAGGCAGGAGTCGCGAAAGCCGATAGTTGAAAATGGCACCTTATCAGACGATCAAAAAAGAAGGGACTTTACTATTAACGCCCTTGCAATCAATCTTAATAAAGACACATTTGGAGATGTCGTCGACCCGTTCGACGGCCAGCAAGACATGAAGCGGAAAATTATTCGTACGCCGCTTGATCCTGCTATCACCTTTTCAGACGACCCTTTGCGAATGATGCGCGCAGTCCGTTTCGCTTCACAGCTTAATTTCGATATTGAAGCTGACGCATTTCAGGCTATTATCAGCCACGCCGACCGGATCAAAATTGTATCTCAAGAGCGTATAACGGATGAGTTAAACAAAATCATTCTCAGTCCCCTGCCTTCTTACGGTTTCAAGCTTCTTTTTCATAGCGGATTGTTGAAATTATTCTTTCCCGAACTGGTTGCGCTGCACGGAGTGGAGTACGTTGGAAACAAGGCCCATAAGGATAATTTTTTTCACACGTTGCAGGTACTTGATAACGTTGCTAAGGTCTCCGACGATCTGTGGTTGCGCTGGGCCGCCATTCTTCATGATATTGCCAAGCCAGCAACCAAGCGATATGACAAAGTTCACGGATGGACATTTCACGGGCACGAGGATAGGGGTGCAAGGATGACACCTTCTATTTTTAAGCGACTAAAACTTCCTTTAAATGACAGAATGGAATTTGTGCAAAACCTTGTGAGACTGCACCTGCGGCCAATTCCCCTCTCGAAGGAAGTTACCGACGCGGCTATCCGCAGGTTATTATTTGATGCTGGAGACGATATCGATGCATTAATGAAGCTCTGCCGTGCGGACATCACCTCAAAAAATTATGATAAAGTGAGCCGGTTCCTTAAGAACTTTGATCTCGTAGAACAAAGGATCGCAGAAGTTGAAGCAAAGGATCACGTTCGTAACTTTCAGCCCCCGATCACCGGAGACGAAATCATGAAGCTTTATGATCTCCCGCCAAGCAGGATCATCGGCGAATTAAAGGAGCAGATCAAGGAAGCCATTCTCGAAGGTGAAATCAAAAATGATAAAGAAGAGGCCATGCAGCTCCTTCGTAAGTTGGCTGCCGAAAAGGGTTTAGGCTGACCTGTCGGGAAACAGGGAGTCTCCGACGATCAAACTAGCCAGCCCGGATAAGCAACCCTTTTATTTCTATCTTGTCTTTATTCATCAATAGCCGGAGAAAGGTTGAATTCATCGAGTTTGGAATTTAATGAAGACTTAATTGCACGTTGCCGGACAGGCGACCGCGATGCCCATTATCGGATATACAATCTATATTCCAAGGCGATGTTTAATGTGGGATATCGGATCACACGGAGCGAGGAGGATGCCGAGGACGTGTTGCAGGAGGCATTTATCAGCGCGTTTAGAAACCTCGACAGCTATCGTGGCGACGCGACATTTGGCGCATGGCTGAAACGCATTGTCGTCAATAAGGCCATAAATGCTTTAAATAAAAAAAAGCATGAGGCCATACCTGATGATGATGAACAATGGGACATCGCAACGGAAGAATCACCCCCTGAATACAGGGATGATTTAACCATAGCGCGAGTAAAGCAGGGAATTGAGAAGCTTCCCGACGGGTACAGGACAGTTCTTTCTCTATATTTGCTGGAGGGCTACGACCACCAGGAAATTGGCGAGATACTCGGCATAAGCGAGTCTACATCGAAATCTCAGTTGAACAGAGCAAAGGCCAAGCTGAAAGAATTATTGGGAAAAATGGCAATGTAACTTAACATATTACTGGTATGAAAGATCCACTAGACGACTTCGTCCGGAAAAACAGAGAAGCATTCGACGATAAGGAGCCTCCGGAAAGGGTATGGGGGAACATTGAATCGTCCATGAGATTTAAAGCGGGGAACGCCTGGAATGCCGTGGTTTGGTGGCGTGCCGCCGCTATTATTTTTATGGCATTGTCCGCGTACTTATTGATTCCTAAAGGAGAAACCGAGCAGCAAACGTCTGAAATCGCTGCAAGTGATTTTAAGGATGTAGAGGCGTTTTATGTCCAGCAAATATCGGAAAAAGTGGAGCTGATTGACGGGTTCCAGAAGAGTGAAGGGTTAAATGGCTTTACTCAGGATTTCAAACAACTCGAAGCGATGTATATGATCCTGAAGGAAGAAATGAAAACGAGTCCCAGTGAGAAAGTGAAAGATGCTCTGGTTCTTAATTTACTGGTAAGAATTAATCTTCTGAATCAACAATTGTATAAGTTAGATCAGCAGGATGGTAAAGGCCAAAACAAAGACGAGGAAGTATAGAAAGTTTCCGAATGAATCGACGGTGAAATTTTTTATATACATTATAAAATTTCGGAATTGATATAAAGCAAAAAAGCTCTGCGTCTCAGAGCTTTTTTGTTACCTAAACCTAAACCTATGAGAAGATTTACTCTACTCATAGAATACTAACGCAGTACCAGGCCTGAGGTTGCATTCCGCGAAATTTTTTTATTGATTTTTTAATTTTTCTTTGAACACTTTTTTGAACTTTTCCACCTTAGGTTGAATCACCATGGCACAGTACGGTGCATTGCCATTCAAATTATAATAGTTCTGGTGATAATCTTCCGCCTTATAGAATACTGAAGCCGATGTAATTTCCGTTACAATAGGTTGGTCAAAGACCTCGGCCTCCGTAAGCTTCTTCTTATATTTTTCAGCCAGTTGTTTTTGTTCTTCTGTATGGTAAAATATTGCGGACCGGTATTGCGTTCCCACGTCGGCCCCCTGTCTGTTCAATGTGGTGGGATCGTGGGTTTTCCAAAAGATCTCAAGCAGCTCGTCGTAGGTTACCTTGTTGGGATCATAGGAAACCTGGATAACTTCGGCGTGTCCGGTCTGACCCGTGCAAACTTCTTTATAAGAAGGATTTTTCACTTTGCCGCCCATATAGCCGGATACTACCTTTTCAACGCCATCTACATTCTGAAATATCGCTTCTGTACACCAGAAGCAACCGGAAGCAAATGTTGCTACCTGAAGACCGGGATTACTTTCTAAGTTTGTCATCTTTTGTGTGTGATTGTTACTTACCTCTTTTTGTGAATTACCTGCCAGAGCAAGAAGCAAAAAAGATAGGATAGTTAGTTTCATTTTTATGGAATTTGATAAGTAAACTAATTTACGGGGAAAATGGTTTCTTCGGATTTGACGGGACCACCGAAAGTAAATAAAGTTACCAGGCCCGTTTGCCCAGCATGTTTCCTGGCGCAGGGAGCCCTTGGCAGAGGCGATGATCTTCTGAACTAATAATTTTGGTAAAATCCGCGAACAGCAGGCACTAGCTGGTTATAGATCGGTTTCGTAAATTCCAAAAACAGATCCTGTGCGTGGGGTGGTTGCTGTTCCCGAAGCTGACAGATTTTCAATTGCTGTTCCGTCAAAGCGCGTTCGTCACCGTTGAACCGGGCCCATTGACTCACCCATACAAATTCGCCGTTGAACTTTCGGGTTGTGAGTATACCATTCGTCTTTGCATCCACAACGATCATGCTGAGTAACCCGTTTGAGATAAGCTCTTTTCTGTAAGTCGTCAATTTAGCTTTTACGGTATTGTAAACCGGAACCGTTTTGCCATCTATTTTCGCTTCACCCACCTTGACGCTATCTTTGGTAATGGTTTCTTCCTTTTCTTTCAATACGGAATTTCCTACGGAAAAATCATCAAACTGAATGCGCATGATCTGGTCAGCCTGCTGCAAGTTGACGGTTCTTGCTTCCTCCGGAGTATAAAATTTAATGAATGTTTGATCGGTGTAATTGTTATGCAAAAACTCTTCAACTTTGTCCTGGAAAAATCCACCGCTTAAATTATATCGGGCAGGAACGGGTATTTGTTCGATGATAACCTTGAGCGTCGCCTCGAACTTTGCTTTGTGAAGGTACTCTGTGACGTCCTTATACCCCGGAACAAAACGCTGTGCATCTGCAAAATTGAAGTAAGCCTGTTTTGCATCATTCCTGCTTCCCTTCATCAGGGCCCCGATTCCGGCATTATAACTTTCCTCAGCCGCCTTCTCCTTTAATGGACCAATTTCAGCATAATAATTTTTGGGGTTCGGTACGGCTTTTTTGCATCCCGGGCATTGACGGATTGCTTCGTATAAAGCGTTTATATTTTCGTATGACTGAATCGCGTTCTTCCATTTGTAATTAGAGTTCGAAGCAATTTCATTTTTTGCTTCGTTTTCATAATATTCAATGGCAAGAGGATAAGCGTTCTGTAACGCTTCAATGGATTTTGAATGATCCGGATTCTGGCGTAAACGATTAACCGATTTCATAATGGCGCCGTAATAGTCGCCGCGTTCATAAGCTTGTTTTCCGGAACTACAACCGATCAAAAAAAGAGCGATAAGGGCGCTCGAAAAAGTTGCTGATTTCATAAAAATTCGTCGCTTACAGATAATCAATAAACGAGCCGTAATTTACTTACATCATAGGAGAAAATGAATTTGTAACGTCGTCGGGCGGTGCCGATTCCGGCGCATATTGATCACGAAAGGTACATACGTTTTTAGTGACAAATTGTTGTAGGATTTTTGGCTGAACCGGCCGCTACCTCCAAAGCATTACAATACCACATCATCCCTGTCTTCAACGAATCTGACACAGAACGCCGCAATAAACAAGAACACTCCAGCCATGACCAAACTATAAATAGCCTGTGAGTGATAAATATGTTTCACGATAAGTCCTCCGACGATGCCATTGATGATCTGAGGGAATGTGATGAAGAAATTAAAAATGCCCATATAGATTCCCATCTTGTAGGCGGGTATCGACCCCGCCAGGATGGCGTAGGGCATGGCAAGAATGCTTGCCCAGGCAAAGCCTACCCCAACCATCGAAAATATCAATAGCTGCGGATCGTTTATGAAGTAGATGGAGATCAAACCTATTCCGCCCGCCGTAAGCGACAGGGCATGGGTACGTTTTCGACCAAGCTTCTTCGCGATAGCGGGAAGAAATAATGCATATACTGCAGACACCCCGTTATAAATTCCGAATAATCCGCTCACCCAATTTCCCGCGTCCTGAAAAGTTTCTGATGACGTGTCGCCTACCGGCAGCCCATAGACATGCGTTGCAATTGCTGTCGTGCTAAATACCCACATTGAAAACAGGGCAAACCATGAGAAGAATTGAACGACCCCCAGCTGCTTCATAGTTTTGGGCATTGCTGCAAAATCGTGGAGTATTTGTGCTAGTCCTTTTTTTGCGACCGGATCACCTTCCTTGTGATATTCGTCAGGCGGAAATTCCTTCGTAGTAACAACGGTCCACAGTATAGCGATTAAAAAGATGAATGCGCCGACGTAGAATGACAGAGAAACGTTGAACGGCACTTCTCCGGCCGGCGCAATCTTCGCCACTCCGAAAAACTCGGCGAACACATACGGAAGCCAGGAACCAATGACAGCGCCGAGCCCGATTAAAAAAGTTTGTACCGAAAAACCAAGCGTCCGTTGATCGGAGGGAAGTAGATCGGCAACCAATGCTCGAAAGGGTTCCATCGCTACGTTGAAGGAGGCGTCCATTATCATCAATATACCGGCGCCCACATATAATGGTGGAAGCAGATTTACCAACACATCAGCATTCGGCATAAAGATCAGGGCGCCTGAGGCGAGTAT
>DASUTP010000215.1:0-10747 GCA_036374515.1 Chryseolinea sp.
ATTTTGCTTTTGACGTAACCGAGAAGCTGCTGATTAAACTCCTTATAGATGGTAGCTATCTCCATATCAACAAAAGGTCAAAACTTTTTTTCAAATTGAACCAGCATGAATAAATAACAAAATCACTGCACGAAAATCCGAATAATAATACAATATCTGAAAATTTTAAAGTTATAAAAGCCTGGCAACAGCAGACGGACATATCTTCATCCATCCAAAGGATGACAGTTCTCGTTTCCGTCAACAGCAAGAAGCTTTCACTTTTTTTGTTACAGGCTTTTCGCTCACACCGCAGCATGCAGCATTTCCCAAGTCTACGCTGCAAACACCTGTCTCCGGAAGGTCAAGCTCAACGTTAATTGCTGCCTGCATGTCACCATCTATTGCTGCTACGATCGATCGCACCTGTTCATACCCGGTTGCCATCAGGAATGTTGGTGCCCTGCCATAACTCTTCGAACCCGCGATATAAAAATCTTTTTCAGGATGACGCAGTTCCTTTTCCCCGTGTGGCCTCACCGTGCCACAACTGTGAATATTAGGATCGATCAACTCGGCAATTGTGCTTACACTTTCCAAGGAGGGGTCGATGCTCAAGCGAATTTCGCGGATGAATGAGAAATCCGGACGGGAACCAGTATTGCTGATAATCTCGTCAACGGGAGGCAGGGCAAATTTCTTATCATTCTGAAATCCAATCACGGTTAAGCGGCCGGATGCCGTTTTGATCTGTTGGATCTGAAAAGGCGTAAAAACGTTCACGCGTTCGTCGTTCACCAGTTGCTCGATTTTGATGCCCAGTGCGCCGCGGGCCTCAAGGGCGTCGTCTTCCTGTCCTCCATATACATCGCTGATATTTTCTTTCCGCAATACCCAATTGATATCCGTGTCTGGATATTTTTCTTTCAGCTTGTCAAGTTCTAAAATTGCATTGATTGAGGAGTGTCCACTTCCCACAACAAGAACACTTTTATTCTTATAACGCTCCGCATACGCGCCACCGATATCGGGGATTCCATAAAAGATACGATCGCGATTTTCCACCTCACCAACGGCATAAACTCCGCCCGATCCGATTGGATTAGGTGAATTCCATGTGCCCGTAGCATCAATCACGGCCCTGGCCTCAAGTTGCTCTATTTCGCCGTTTCGGAGGAACTGGATGGTAAAGGGGCGATCTTCTCTTCTGAAAGTTTTCATCTTGTCGATGTTTTTCCTCCCGATCGAGATCACCTTCGAACTCAAAAAAGTATTTTCTTTTATCAATGGCAACTCATAAAGCGGTTTGAAATAGAGATTAATCAATTCCTCTCCGGTTGGCAAAGCTTCATCGTCCGGGCTTATCCAATTGGCAGCATTAAGAAGTTGGCGTGCCGCCTTGTCGATGTTATAGCGCCACGGTGAAAAAACGCGGATATGCTTCCATGAAAGAATGTTCGAAGCCACCGTCGGACCGGCTTCGAACACTTTAAAGGGGATTCCCCGTGTATGAAGGTGTGCCGCGGCCGCCAGGCCTACGGGCCCTGCCCCGATAACTGCAACAGGAACGTCTTTTTCAGTTTCCATCGTATTTTTTTGAGTTCAACCATAAAGACGGCCACCTTTAAAAAAGATGCAGGGTTGAACAAAAAATTTATGGATCAGCCCTTATTAACGGTGTCCATTTGCATAATCTAAGAGGACGCATGGGTCGTAACGGGCCGCAAATGGATCAGGAAGACGCGGCTGCGAGAAAGGTCGGAAAACCAATGTCATTTCTGTCGAAACAATTTGATCGCATTGACAATAGCCTATGGTAGATTGTCATAAAACTATGGCAGGGATTGAATGTCACCGACAGCTTCAGGCCCTCTACGACTGTTTTAGCCCCATGAGGATCGATCGCTGCCGGAGCGGGGAAAAACTCAATAACAATTTCCGAACGGGCATTCTTAGAAAAGGGATAAGCTACGCTAAAAAATCTATTCAGAACATAGTTTAATCCATTTTCGCGCCTCATATTTACTTATCAAAATAATGACGAAACCTGGTACAATATCAATCTCATTTTTCAAGGGTATTTTGTTGTCTGTCGTTTTATTGTTTCTGCAGATACATTTTACCTCAACCGCTTCGTCTCGCAATGACGAACTAAAAGTTCAAATTGAAGATAATTCGCAACTGCCTCAAGATTCGAACAATAGCAGCGAAACGTTTTTAAAGCAATCTGGTGGTGTTCATGCCTCTGGCAGCATTGTTGTTAACAGAGAGATTTTATATCTGTTCGATATCATATTTTCAGAGCATTTTATTTCACCCTGCACCTACATTAGTGTACCCATACCGTTAGCATCCTTTCTTCGTATTTTGTTTTCCTCTGCTATTTCAATGAATGCTCCTTAAAGTTCCATAGCAGGGGCATTTACCAAACTAATCGTGTCACCCACATTTTCTACCGGGAGGCCCACGATTACATCATGTTTATGAGTGTAAGCCTTTCCTCATTGTCCGGTGAAGTTCCATCTGGCGGACCCAGCATTTTGGACACCAACCAGATATGGAAAGAGATTAGCGATACCCTGTCCATTAAGAAGGCTGACAATGAAATTCACGGACATGCCCGAGTCCTATTACAAGAAAAAGAACTTCTTCGAAGCTCCATACAGATGTCTGAACTTTTGGAGAATGGAATGGAGTGCGAAATGCCATTGATGAACTTGAAAAAAATTGACTGAATAATTGGAAAATATGAATGCTAATAAGCTTATCGTCTCGTCAATTGCAAAGGGCCTTTTTATTGGAGCAGTACTGGTATTTTTTCATATCGTTGCTTCTCACAATGATTCTACCCTTGCCAAGGTGGAAATTTTCAAAGTTGCCAGCCATCAGGATGCCCCCTCGCACCAGGAGAGTGAATTAGAATTTCGAATGGCATCGAACATTGTGAATGTTGCCATGAGTCTTGAAACCATTCGCGACATGCTGATTTTGCTGGTAGTAGTTTTCAATATCAATGCTTCAGCTAAAATATTCAGTCTTTCAGTACCTATACCGTTAGGGAAACAGTTTAGCACACTATTTTCGTCTGTCATTTCGCCAAATGCCCCTTAGAATAAATCCGTTTGGTTTATTCCACATTTCCTTCATACAACGACATTTTTCAACATCAAATTATACTTTATGAATAATAAGGGCTTAATCATTGCATTAACAATATTTATCACGTTGCTATGCCTGTTCTATCTATCTTTTACATACGTCTCCAGAGGTGTTCAACAGGATGCAATCGAGCACGCGACAGACAACAACGGCGTTGTTGACCTGAGTTTAAAGCAAAACTATCTTGACTCTGTTTGGAACGTTCCCGTGTACAACCTCTTTGGCATCGAATACACCTATAAGGAAGTAAAGGATTATGAACTAAGTCTCGGTCTGGATCTGCAGGGCGGGATGCACGTAACACTGGAAATCTCGCCTATTGAAATTATTAAGGGGTTAGGGGGTAACAGCCAGGACTCTGCTTTCGTAAGGGCCTTGCTTGCTGCACAACGACAGCAACGCTCTACGCAGGAGGACTTCGCGACTTTATTTTTCAAAACATTCAAAGATAATAATCCTGATAAAGCGCTTGCCAGCATTTTTGCAAACAGTTCTACAAAAGGAAGGATCAGCTCCACTGATTCCGACAATGCTGTTATCGCAATAGTCAATGAAGAGATTGACAATGCGGTGGAACGATCTTTTACAATACTGCGGAACCGGTTAGACCAATTTGGCACCTCTCAGCCCAATATCCAGCGGCTGCCGGGCACTGGCAGAATTCAGATTGAAATCCCGGGAGCCGATAATCCTCAGCGCGTGCGAAAGCTTCTGCAAGGCGTCGCTAAACTTGAATTCTGGGACGTGGTCGATCCGGGCACGCTCAATACTTCGTTGTTATCGATCAATGACATACTTGTAAAGGAAGCTAAAAAGACTGTTGGCACGACATCCGCTGGCAGTTCAACGAAAGGTCAGGACTTGTCCGCGCTGCTGGGCGACAGCACAAAAGCGCAAACCGACACAACCAAATCGGAGGCAACTAAAGGTTTGGATTCATTGCAAAATGTAAACGTGTCTCCATTATTTGCCCTGAGCAGTCCTCCTGGCACTTTTCGTTATGATGTCAGAGACACCGCCAAGATTAATTCAATCTTCAGGCGATCGGATGTCCGGAACCTGCTCCCAAAAACCGTTGGTGTTTTCTGGGCGAACAAACCAGACCTGGATCAAACTGGCAAGGAAGCGCTTGAGCTATACTTCCTGGATATCAGAAGGGACGGAAAAGCAAAGCTGGATGGTACGGTAATAACCAATGCCCGCAACGACCTGGATGAATTCGCCCAGCCAGCGGTAAGCATGACCATGAACGCTGCAGGTACACGCGTCTGGGCAAAATGGACCGCTGACGCATCGAGCAGAAGTCCAAAGGGGCGAATTGCGATTGTTCTGGATAACACCGTGTATTCAGCGCCCTTTGTGAATGGTGAAATTCCCAATGGCAACTCGCAGATTTCAGGGAATTTTACGCAGGAGGAGGCCAATGACTTGGCCAACGTATTAAAGGCCGGCTCTTTGCCTGCTCCCGCCCGGATCGTGGAGGAAGCGATCATTGGTCCAACGCTTGGTGAGGTAGCACGAAGCCAGGGACTTTTTTCCGTCGTCTGTGGACTCACATTGGTTGTTGTTTTTATGGTTGCCTACTATGGTAAGGGCGGTGCAGTAGCAAACCTATCGTTGGTCTTTAATCTTTTTTTTGTGCTTGGGATCTTGGCCCAGCTTGATGCGGCCCTAACGTTGCCCGGCATTGCCGGCATTGTGCTAACGATGGGCATGGCGGTGGACGCCAATGTGATTATTTATGAACGAATTCGTGAGGAGTTAAGAAATGGCAGACGTTTAAGGGAAGCAATTTCTTTAGGCTTTAAACGATCCTTCTGGACCATATTCGATTCCAACATCACCACATTCCTCACGGCCTTGATGCTGTACCTGTTTGGGCAGGGCGCCGTGAAGGGTTTTGCAATTACCTTAATGGTGGGAATCACAACAACGTTCTTTACCGCTGTATACATCTCTCACGTTGTTATCGATTGGATCGTTCTGAAAAAAGGCGATCAAAGCAACATTCACTTCAAAACCTTTATGTCGAATTTCGTTGCATCAAAAGCGAATTTTGATTTTGTCGGCAAGCGAAAAATGGCTTATGTTTTTTCCTTTATTGTGATTGGTATTGGATTACTGTTGATTGTTTTTCGAGGTTTGAATTTCGGCGTGGACTTCAGGGGCGGCCGGGCTTATGTGATTACGTTTCAGGATCCGGTGGATGCGACAGATCTTAAAAATGACTTAGTGGAAAATTTCCAGGGAGCAGGCACGGAAGTAAAAAACTTTGGAAGTAACAATGTTGTAAAAGTCGTAACGTCATATCAAATCAATGATGAATCTGAAAATGCAGATGAAGCCGTAAAAGCTAAACTCACGGAGGGCCTTGGAAAATCGACGGGACTGCAATTTGTAGCCGATGATTCAAAGGTGGACTCTAAGCATTTTACAATTTCAAGCTCTTCTAAAGTGGGAGCAAACGTTGCGGATGACACTAAGGCCGCTTCCTTGCAAGCCACACTGCTATCCCTGGCGGCAATCTTCATTTACATACTTGTCCGATTTAGAAAATGGCAGTTTAGCGCCGGGGCAGTCGCGGCGTTGTCGCATGATGCATTATTTGTGATTTCCGCATTTGCTATCATCGGCCTATTTGGAATTTCATTTGAAATCGACCAGGTTTTTATCGCTGCAATATTGACCGTTATCGGGTACTCGATTAATGATACCGTTATTATTTTTGACCGCATCCGGGAGTATATTTCCCTAGGGACCTCTCATGAACGCACGAAGATCTTCAATGACGCAATAAACAGCACACTCAACAGGACAATTATCACTTCAGGCACAGTGCTATTGGTTGTTCTGGCTTTGTTGTTCTTTGGCGGCGAAGTACTCAGGGGATTTTCTTTTGCGCTCCTTATCGGTGTTGGTATCGGCACATACTCATCCGTCTTTATTGCGGCGCCAATCGTACTTGACTTTGAAAGGAAAAGCCAACGATCCATCAATCAAAATAAGTTACAACCTGCTAACGGATAGGCAATACGGAAGCTGAGAAATGATTACTTTCATAATTGGACTTCCAGATTACCCTTGAAGAAAGGTTAGGCAGACCGAACCCGTTGAATTTCGCATCACCATCGTAGCCCTATTAAGGGGCTACGATGATCGCTGCGAATCTGGTTGATTTCGGATCCCTATCGTCAAGCGGTAACGTGCCTCCCCTCTTCAGGAATGCTTCGTGCACCCGGAGTTTTAATTAACCGGATATGGATGAAAAACGGAAAAAATTTTGTGGCGTAATGGGGATAGTTGTACCAAAAATAATGTGAATCCATGTTACTGCGGCTAATGCACCGGCAGCAGAATATTGAATACAGCACCTTTTGACGGTTCGCTTTCTGCCCAGATAAAGCCCCTATGGCTATCGACCACTTTTCTAACAATTGAAAGGCCGATACCAGACCCGCGGTACGTTTCATTTGCGTGCAACCTCGTGAAGAGTTTGAAAATATTATCAGCATGTTTTTGCTCAAATCCTATTCCGTTGTCCGCAACCTGAATTAAATGAAAATCCCCGTCCCGCAGTTCTCCTGGAATAGGGTAATTAACGTCCCGACCTTTTAGTGCGGTGGACCGGACTTCAACCTGAGGCGTACTTGATTCTTTCACATATTTCAAAGCATTCGTGATAAGGTTTTGAAACATCTGGTGAACCTGACGCTTGTTTCCTCGTACCTGCGGAAGCCTGCTGACGTTCAACTTTGCCTCTGTGTTCTGAATCTCCAGCTCGAGATCCTCCAGCACATTTGCAATTACTTCGTTAAGATCGATAGATTCATTTTCCGTCGTCCCCTTGGCTGCCTGTGAAAATTCCAGCAGATCATCGATAAGCTTAGACATCCGGCCATGAGCATTTTGCAAGCGATCAAAAAGTGCAAGCTCTTCGTCCTGAAGTTTTGATTTTACCATGTCCCTTAGCCGATTTGTAAAATACTGCGCTTTGCGTATAGGTTCTTTTAAGTCGTGCGAAGCGGCATAGGCAAACGCTTCGAGGTTGGCATTCGAATAGCGCAATTCCTCCAATGTTTTTTCCAACTTCAATTCCGCCTCCCGAATCGACGTCACATCCGTGAAATGATGGATGAGATGGCTGTCATCCATTTTCGAAACAGTTAATTCGAGCCAACGCTTGCTAAAATCCAGGAAATACCGCATGATAAACGGTTCGCCAGTACGAAGCGTGTTAACGCACGCCTGGCCATAAGGTGAGGAAATAATGTTGGGATCAAAAAATGACGCAGGCTTTGTGAGATACAACTCCTTGGGAAGTCCGATGTATTTGACAGCTGAGTCGTTTGCCATGATCGTTTGAGCATCTACCACTTCACCCGCTTCATTGCGTATAAGGCGTGAGACGGATATCCCATTGGTTGAATTTTTTAGAATATTGTTAAGCAACGCGGTTTTCTCCTGCACCTCTTTAGCACTATCGCGCGCGACATCTTCAAGTTGATTTTCAATTGCTTTGTGTTCGGTTATGTCGGTGTTTGTGCCGTACCAACTCACTATAACATTCTCTTCTACTACTGGCACTCCCAGGCCAAGCACCCAAATGTAGCTGCCGTCTTTCGTTCTCAGTCTCGCCTCAATCTGGTAAAAAGTCTTCTTCGCGACAGCTTGTTCCCAGGTTTTCAGGCACCTTGCTAAATCATCGGGATGCAAGACCGCTGCCCAGCCGGTTCCCAGCGTCTCTTCCTCGGTAAAACCAGTTACCGTATACCATAACTTATTAAAAAAATCAACTTCACCTTTTTCATTGGCCGTCCACACCATTACAGGCATGGAATCAGCAAGCTGCTTCCATTTTCGCTCCCCGCGCTCAACGTTTCTCTTTGCCAATACTTTATCCGTCACATCATATCCCACGGAAATCACACCCACGATGTTGTTGTTTTCAACATACGGCTTGTAGATAAAATCGAAGTAGGCCGTTTCAGAATTTCCATTTCGTTCAAATACGATCGGATGCTCATAAGCGGTAAAGGGAATTCCTGTCAGTCTAACGTCGTCGAGAAGTTTCCTGAAGCCTTGTCCTTCGAGTTCGGGAAACACTTCGAATAGTGATTTACCGTGAACCTCGGCACCGACCTTCCACACCGCCAGCAATCCGTCATTGGCAAATTCAATCACATAATCCTGTCCACGTACGAACCCGATTATAACTGGAGCTTGTTCAAAAACCCTGTAAGCGTTATTCATATAGCGACCGGAATTAAAATGGTGAAGGTTGCACCGCTGCCGGATGCATAGTTGGCGCCTTCCTGAAATTCTGACACTCCGGACTTACGATATTTCTTAGGTTCATCATCGGTTTACTGACTAATTAGCGTTAAAATCCTTGTAGCGAGGTTTGCACATCCTATAAGCACAAATTCTGCCCCGGTTGTACAAAACAACCCTTGAACGCTTTGGTTAAACAGACAGATGCTGAAAGTGTTGAATCCGGATTCTGACCCTAAAAAAAGGTTTGGGGGCCGACGTGTTGTTTTATCAGATGCCCTTTTCATTGTCCAAACTGACAGTCAGGACGCATACGCTAAATTTGTAAGGGTGGAAGGATCAAAACGGTGGCTCGGATCAGTCGAAATGACAGTTTCACTCTAAATTAAATGTCAATTGGAAGTAAAATCTTTCTTATTGCGCCTGGCATTTACTTTGCGCGCGCAAAAAACGGTCCCGATTCACGGGGAGTGATTCAATTTTGTGAGGAAAAAAATTGAAACTTAAAACATCATTCCGTATGAGTATGAGTTCGCTGAGAATGGCAGCCACCATCAAATACGATCTGCCTGCCAGTATTATCGTTTTCTTCGTAGCCTTACCGTTGTGCCTGGGGATTGCGCTCGCATCGGGAGCCCCGCTTTTCGCTGGGGTAATTGCCGGTATCGTCGGTGGGATCGTAGTAGGAAGCGCGAGTGGTTCTAAGCTTGGCGTTAGCGGACCAGCGGCAGGGCTGGCGGTGATTGTACTGAATTCCATCGACGAACTGGGCGGATGGGAAGTCTTTCTGCTGGCGGTTGTACTGGCCGGCATCATCCAGCTCTTGATGGGGTTCCTGAGGATGGGTATTATAGCTTATTTTTTCCCCACTTCAGTAATAAAAGGAATGTTGACGGGCATCGGGCTGATCATAATATTGAAACAAATACCACATGCGCTGGGATATGATATCGACTTTGAGGGTGATCTGGCGTTCCATTTCCAGGGAAAAAACTCATTTTCAATAATAGAAAGTGCCCTTAGCCTGGTAACTCCTGCAGCAATAGTCACGTCGTTGGTGTCGTTGTTAATCTTATTGTTGTGGGAAAATGTGCTTTTAAAAACACACAAGATCTTCACGTGGATTCAGGGACCGCTGGTGGCTGTTATTGCGGGAATCTTGTTAAAGAATTTGTTTGATGCCGGTATCCTGCCCTATTCCCTAAGTCAAGAGCATCTGGTAAATATTCCCGTAGCATCCTCCATCGGTGCCTTCTTCCAGCAATTTTCGGCGCCTGATTTTTCGCATATTTCGAATCCACAAGTTTATTTCGTGGCGTTCACCCTCGCTATCATTGCCAGTCTTGAAACGTTGCTCTGCGTGGAGGCAACAGACAAACTTGACCCAAATAAGAGCGTCACGCCCACCAATCGTGAACTCCAGGCACAAGGGCTTGGAAATATAATCTCCGGACTAATAGGTGGATTACCCATAACCCAGGTAATCGTGAGAAGCAGCGCTAATATCACGTTTGGGGCAAGATCGAAGCTATCCACGATCCTTCATGGTTTCTTGTTGCTTATATGTGCGATGACAATTCCTGAATTGCTTAATCAGATACCGCTGGCCACATTAGCCTGCATCCTGTTCGTAGTCGGATACAAGCTGGCGAAGCCTTCGATATTTATTTCGATGTACCGCCTTGGGTGGGAACAATTCATTCCCTTCATAGTAACGGTTCTGGCAATCGTTTTTACCGATCTCCTCCGGGGGATCGGGGTTGGAATGGCTGTAGCAATCTTTTATATTCTGAGAGATCATTATCGGAATGCCTACAGCTTTCAGCATGTGCCAGAGCTCTCGGATGGAAAGGCTGCATTTAGAATGCAGCTGGCTGAAGAAGTATCGTTCCTCAACAAAGCAAGTATTTTAAAAACTCTTAATAACTTGGATCAGGGATCGACCATTGTCATCGATGCGTCTAATTCAAAGGCAGTAGCCCACGATGTGGTAGAGGTTATCGAAGACTTCGTAGTGAATGCCAAAAGGAGAAACATTCGTGTTGAAGTGAAGGGACTTGGAGACCCTGGCAACGTGAGGGAGTCTGGCAATTCTTCTTCGCAGGTTTTCATGAAGGCTAATGACACTAAACTTTTAAACAACGGACGATGAGAACACTCACGAAAGAAATGCAGGCAAAACTTACTCCGGCTGCAGCACTTGATTTGCTGAAGGAAGGCAACAAACGTTTTATCAACAATCTTAAAGTCAACCGTAACCTGCTGCAGCAGGTAAATGAAACAGCAGCGGGCCAGTACCCCTTCGCATTTATCCTTAGCTGCATCGATTCGCGAACCT
>DASUTP010000216.1:0-10705 GCA_036374515.1 Chryseolinea sp.
GGGCTGCCGTACGGCAATGACAGCGGCAGCGTAATTATCAGATTTGCCCCCGGTTCATTTTCATTTGACCGGATCTTATGAGCAGTATCTGCTATGGCCTTATCCTTTACAAGCACCCAAAAAGTGTAATAGCCCATGGTGTTCATGAGCATGAGCAGTAAAAAGAAGCAGCTTGTTATCTTGTTGAACCGGGTCATCACAGGATTTAAGGCAAAGTGCAGGAAAGTCGATATTAGCAAATAAACGCGAATGCCGCAACGAATTTTTGGTGGATGAAATGAATGGCAATACTCTTGACCGGCCGAAAAATGCCTTTATCAGTGCGTATAAAAAACGAATCACGGTTACTTGAGGCGCATTTGTTGGCCTAAAGACACGTTTCGGTTGATGCCGTTTTAAAAAAAATCCCGGATATTACTTGCGCAGTCACATGACTGCATATATATTTGCAGTCAAATAACTGCATAAATGGACCTAAGAAGAGACGTATTTCAAGCCATCGCCGACCCTACCCGCAGGGCAATTATTACATTAGTGGCAATTCAGGCCATGACGCCCGGAGCGATCGCTGAAAAATTTGATTCGTCGAGACAAACCATTTCCAAGCACATACAAATCCTCACCGAATGTGAAATCCTCAAGCAACAGCAAAGCGGAAGAGAGATATACTATCATTTTAATCCGAAAAAGATGAAAGAAATAGCTGACTTTATTGAACCGTTTCGAAAGATGTGGGATGACCGATTTAATAAATTGGAAGCCATCATGAAAAAATACAAATCCGAAAAATAGATATGGCACTAAAAACTAAAATCAACGCCGAGAACGGCAAACAAGAACTCACGATCACCAGGGAATTTGAACTACCATTGGAATTGCTTTTCAAAGCCTACGAAGATCCGGAAATTGTCGAGCAATGGATGGGAACGAAAGTTGTGAAACTTGACAACAAAAGGCATGGCAGCTATCAATTTGAAACAACGGATCCCATGGGGAACATTCACAGATTTAGTGGGGTGATCCATGAATTTACTCCAAATAAGAATATCACGCGGACGTTCGAAATGGAGAATACCGACTTTCCCGTCCATCTCGAATTCTTGGAATTCGAAAAACTAACCGACGACACGAGCAGGCTCAATATTCACATCATTTTTAAATCAATCCGCTTAAGAGATGAACTGCTGAAGTTGCCATTCGCGCAAGGCATTAATATGGCGCACAATAAATTACAGGACGTCCTGAAAAAATTAAAATCAAACTAATATTACCATGAGTAAAAGAAACAAAGTTATCTATTGGGTAGCGACGATCTGGCTCTCCTTAGGAATGGTATCAACAGGAATTGTGCAGCTGATCAAGATGAAAGACGAAGTGGATATGTTCACACGATTAGGATACCCAATATATCTATTAACAATCCTAGCCATTTGGAAGCTTTTGGGAGTTGTGGCGGTACTTGCTCCAAGATCCCCGCTGATCAAAGAGTGGGCTTACGCCGGCTTTTTCTTCATCATGTCGGGAGCAATTTTTTCTCATTTTGCCATTGGCGATGGTGGCAAGGACTTTTTTGGTCCAACACTGTTGCTGATATTGACCGTTGTATCCTGGTATTTCAGGCCAGCAGACAGAAGACTAGTTTCGGTTAATCCATAAAAACAAACATATGAATCCTAAGGTTGATTGGTTTTTTGACAAAGCCTCAAATTGGCAGGAAGAGTCTAAAAAACTGCGCGCCATTTGCCTTGACTGCGGGCTCACCGAAGAATTGAAGTGGGGCTGTCCATGTTACACTTTCGAGAAAAAAAATATCGTTCTAATTCATGGATTTAAGGAATATTGCGCCCTGTTGCTTTTCAAAGGCGCCCTTGTAAAGGATCCTAAAGGCATTCTTATTCAGCAAACAGAGAATGTACAGTCGGCCCGTCAAATTCGGTTTACAAATGTCAAAGAAATAGTAAAGTTGAAATCTACCTTGAGGAATTATCTTTTCAATGCCGTGGAAGTGGAAGAAGCGGGGTTGAAGGTGGAATATAAAAAGACATCTGACTTCAGCATTCCGGCAGAGTTTCAAAATAGGCTTGATAAAAAGCCTGCCCTGAAAAAAGCTTTCGGCACCTTAACGCCGGGACGGCAACGGGCGTATATTTTCTATTTTTCCTCCGCAAAACAATCCAAAACTCGAGAGGCAAGAATTGACAAATACGTGCAACAAATCCTGGATGGAAAGGGATTGGATGATTAGCAAGTTTCGAACTTGAGCCGCTTCAGTGAATACACCGAACAGCGCTCTGCGAAGAAACAACAGCGCGCAAATTGAGAACGGCAACAATAATGTCGAGGGAATAAAAAAATTGAATATTATTACCATGAAAAGCATTAAGAAAAAAATTTTATCAACACAACACAACTTGACTGCAGGTACGCGCGAAGAACTCCTATTGGCGCTTGAAGTGCGCTTTGAAAAAAACATGAAGCGGCATAAAGGGCTTGACTGGACGAAAATCAACGCAAAGCTACACGCCGATGCTGAAAAATTGCGATCTCTGCACGAAATGGAAATAACGGGAGGAGAACCGGATGTTATTGGATATGACAAAAAAACCGACGAATATATTTTTTGCGATTGCTCAGCTGAAACGCCAACAGGCCGCAGAAGTATTTGCTATGACCCGGAAGCGCTGGAGTCCAGAAAGGAACATAAGCCGAAAGACAGCGCCATAAATATGGCCCGGTCAATGGGCATCCAGCTTTTATCGGAGGAGGAATATCGCGAATTGCAAAAACTTGGAGAATTCGACACAAAAACTTCCAGCTGGATTCGCACCCCCTCCCCTATACGTGAACTGGGCGGAGCACTCTTTTGCGATCGTCGCTATAATCAAGTCTTCGTCTATCACAACGGCGCTGAGTCTTACTATGCCGCCAGAGGATTCCGCGGCACCCTAAGGGTATAACGGTCACACTGAGACAATTTTAGAATATTGTATCAGCGAGCTAAGTGCGCATGATCTGTGAACCTAACGCTTTTCCTAACGCAAGGCTGTTACTGTCCTTAAACGTAGATTTTCGCATCAGGCATTTTATTATTTGAAAAATTCCCTGAGATTGCACTCCTGTCCGAAAAAAGGCATTTGGTATTATGGCTGATAAAACAACGAAACCCTTACGCGTATTGGTAGTGGGTTGTGGAAACATGGGAGCGTCGCATGCACTTGCATACCATACGCTCGACGGCGCCGAGATTTGCGGCCTTGTCTCTAAAGGGAAAAGTAAAAACGAATTAAATGCAAGACTGAATAATCTTTATCGCTTATTCGAGGATTTCGATGAAGCGTTAAAAGCAACCAACCCTGACGCTGTATGCATTTCGACTTACCCTGACACCCACGAAGCGTTTGCTATAAAATCACTGGAAAAGGGGTGTCACGTATTTATAGAAAAGCCCCTGGCCGATACTGTAGAAGGTGCCCTACGTGTAGCTGAAGCAGCAAAGAAAGCGAAAAAGAAACTCGTCGTGGGGTATATCCTGCGCCATCATCCTTCGTGGGAGCGTTTCGTTCAACTTGCTCATGAGCTGGGAAAACCTTTGGTTATGCGGATGAATCTCAACCAGCAAAGCCACGGAAATATGTGGAAGGTACACCGCAATTTAATGGAAAGTTTAAGTCCCATTGTTGACTGCGGTGTCCATTACATCGACGTGATGTGCCAGATGACGCGCTCGAAGCCTGTCCAGGTCAGCGCCATTGGTGCACGGCTCACGGATGAGATCCCAAAGGGAAACTACAACTATGGTCAGTTGCAGATTCGTTTCGAAGATGGATCGGTTGGTTGGTACGAAGCCGGTTGGGGACCTATGATGAGCGAGACCGCTTTTTTCGTTAAAGATGTTATCGGTCCGAAAGGCTGCGTTTCGATCGTAGCTAAAGAAGCAGGTGGAGCCGGAAAATCGGATTCAGTGGAGTCACACACCAAGACAGAGTCGCTGCGTTACCATCATGCCGCCCTTGACAAGAATGACGAGTTTATAAAAAATGATGAATGGATAAATCTGAGCGATGAACCGGATCACCAGGAGCTGTGCAACCGGGAACAACGATATTTCCTGCGAGCTATAGTCGGTGATATAGACCTGACCGATCATGTCGAGGATGCTGTAAACAGCCTGCGTATAGCATTCGCTTGTGATGAATCCGTTCGCACCGGAAAAATCGTGATGTTGTAATACAGTACTTAAACATTTTATCAGGACTTCTGAATTTAGATAGGGATTCTTGCCTCAATCGGCAGCGGCCCGCGGCAATTGACCCCGTAACGCATTTGTCTGCCAAACTAAAGGTTTCATCAATCACCCACATCACGTGATGTACATCCAATTTAAATGTCACAATTTGGAGTTGATGACCTTCCTAATATGAGATCCTTATACTTAGCTTTTCTCGTTGTCGTTTTCAATCCGACAAAGTTATATTCACAGGCGTCCTATGTTATCCAAAATGTCGCCGTCATCACTATGATGAAAGAGGAAGTGCTGCGAAATCAAACTGTAGTTGTCGAAAAAGGACTGATTAAAAGTATTTCCCCCACAGCGCAAGCCAAGCCCGGCAAAGACATGCAAGTTATAGATGGCACTGGAAAATTTCTTATGCCCGGCTTGTTCGATATGCACGCCCATTTTTTCTTCGAGCAGGGAGAGCATATCAACACCAATGAAACCGAACTCAAGCTCATGCTTGCTAACGGTGTGACCACTGCTCGAATCATGGCCGGACACCCCTCCTACCTTGAGGCTAGAGCGAACGTAAAAAATGGACAATGGAGAGGCCCCGAACTGAACGTCGCCAGTCCACAGCTCGTTGGCAGATGGCCGTTTGCGGCTGAATTCAAAAATTATGAGGTAGTCGCATCGGAAGCAAAAGCCAACGAAGCGGTTACGACTTTTAAACAACAGGGCTACGATGCGATCAAGATCACTTTTATGATGGCCAAGCCTATCTACCACGCTGTGGTTGCGGCAGCCGCGCGGGAGAAAATCAAAGTTGTCGGACACGTTGGACCAATGGTAATGCTGCCTGCCGCGCTCGAAGCGAAACAGCAGATTGAGCACATGGACATGTTCATTGAAACATTGCTGCCCGACACTTCCTATAATCACGGTCAAAGTGTTTCCGACTATAACATCTATAGTAAGGCTGCCTGGGAGACAGTGCCGCATTTGATGGAATCAAAAATTCCCGCGTTGGCGGAAAGTGTAAAGAAAGCGGGGATCTTTGTCACGCCTACAAACTACTTTTTCATTTCCAACGCAGGGCTTCCACTGACCGACGAAGCGATCAGAAACAAGCCGGACTACAATTTTATTCCCTCCAATTTAAAACAGGAAAAATGGAAGTACCGGGAAAGCTATATCAAAAAAATGGCACCCCTGGCCAGTCGTGAAAAATATGTTCACCTGCGTAAGGCAATGGTGCAAGAACTGTGGCGCGCTGGTGTACCGCTCATGACAGGCTCCGATGCGCCAGAATTTTTTGCGGTGACCGGCTTTGCATTGCATGACGAGTTGAAGGCCATGGTTGACGCGGGGCTTACACCTTACGCGGCGTTGCAAACGGCAACAATTAACCCGGCAACATTCCTGGGAATGAATAACAGAACAGGAACCATAGCGGCGGGTAAGGAAGCCGATCTTGTCATGCTTGACAAAAACCCGCTCGAGGACATCAGCAATACACGCACCATTAGCGGGGTCTCTTCCGAAAGATCATGGCTTGGCAAAGATGAAATCACCAAGCTCTTAGAGGAAGCTAAAGCTGTCCTTTCCAAATGAGGCTGAATTAAATTGGAGCAGTTTAATTATGCTCTTACCCTATGTTGGTTGGGCCATGGTATCCCTTTGCCGGTCTCGCAAAACAACTTCAGGCTACGCAGAAATCGACCCCATGTGTAGTTGCATTCTGCGAACATAGGTGAATATTCTTTCCAACCATCATGTTCCAATTTCAAGAGCGTCATGTAGTCGCCACTCTGCTGTTGAATTTGATCGCCCGCTTCGGAATTCGATTTGAGCAGCGATTGCTTATCACCACTACTGATCCTAAAGGTTAAGGTGGTCCCAATCCATTCGTTAGCGCCTGCCAAACAAATCCATTTAACCTCCTGGAAAGGCTTCAATACAGCAACCTTCATTTCTTTAAAATATGTTGGCCCAAAACCAAAACGTACTATGCCGTTAACCTCCATCCCACCCGTTACGTCAGGCGTCCACCAACCCGTCAATCCATCCTGTCGGACAATGGCGTTGTAAACCTGCTCAGCAGATGCTCCGATAATCAATTCGTGATAAATCTTTGACATTTTTAGATGTAATTTTACGGACTTAAACTCCCGGCCGACCTTGGATGAATAAAAAGGCGTGGTCGGTCCTCGACACGGCGCCTTGAAATTTCAGATAGCAACACGAAGTAACAAAGTATTTTGCTCGTCTGCACAAAATCCCTGAGATTGTCCAGATTGCCCATCATGAAAGTCCAACTTGACCTGCTCATCGTCCTACCTTTAAGAAATATTTGCATTTTGTGAATCTTAATCAAGGACATTAAAATTAACATATGCGAATCGGGGTTATCGGAGCAGGAGAAATCGGCGGGACGTTAGTACGACACTACACAAAAGCCGGTCACAGGGTTAAAATGGCTAACGCGAGCGGACCGGCAAACCTTAAAATTTTAGCTGAAGAATCAGGCGCAACGGCGGTAACGTTGCCTGACGTGATCCGAGACGTTGATGTAGTCGTTGTCAGTATTCCATTGATCGGAGTCTTGAACTTTGCTCATGGATTTTTTGAGAAGATGCCACCGGACGTTGTCATCATTGACACTTGTAATTACTACCCTATCAGAGATGGAATCATAACGGATATCGAAGGGGGTATGCCGGAAAGTGTTTGGGTATCCGCCAAAATACAGCGCCCTGTGATAAAAGTTTATAATAGTATCTTTTATGGTTCACTGGTTCACTCCGGGCTGCCACATAATAATGCCTCGCGTTTAGCCCTGCCGATTGCGGGGGATGACGAGAGGTCGAAGGAGGTGGCGACCATTCTGGTTGACAACAGCGGTTTTACTGCTTTTGATTATGGCACGCTGGGGGATTCATGGAAGCAACAACCTGGAAGTCCTGTATACTGCACAGATCTGAACCTGAATCAATTGAAAAAATCCCTCGGCAAAGCGAGAAAAGAATTGTTGCCCGAAAGGCGTGAGCTTGGTTTAAAATATATCCTTAAACACGGCCCCGAACAGTGGCGGGAAACGGTGCATTACAATCGGAATATTTACGAGAGCGATCTCTCTGACTAGTCTTCGAGGGCCACTCCTCGATTTTCGATGGGAGAACACGTCTGACCAGGCGTACCAAGTCCGTCCACGTTTTCATCAAATCATGTTGTTATCATTTACGGTCAATCCTTGTGCGATCGCGAACACTGTCGCGCACCATAACGCCTTTCTGGCGGCTGTGAGCGCTCTGGCACAATTCTTATTCCTACATTTAGATATTAATATCGGCCTTTGAAAAAGTATCAATTGGGCGAGTTCGAGGAGGTTGTCATTCTCACAATAGCAATCCTCAACAATGACGCCTACAGTGTGGCTATCAAGGATGAAATTGAATCCCGGTTGTCGCGATCTGTTAGCATGGGTGCGCTTCACACCGCTTTGAAGAGGTTGGAAGACAAAGGTTATCTGAAGTCGCGGGCCGGTGAAGTGACCGAAGAACGTGCTGGGCGGCCGAAACACTATTTTGAAATTACGGCGATGGGGAAAAAGGCAATGCAGCACGCCCGGGATACGCGCGATGAGTTATGGCGGGCCATACCGAAGACTATTCTGCAGATAAATTAAGTGGCATGAGACAGCAAAAGTCAATTGGCTCTCCGCCCCGCGCCTGCCTGCGGTTTTTTCGATGGTATTGCAATCCAATCATGCGTAGCTACATCGAAGGGGACTTGATGGAAATATATCATCGAAGATTCCGGTCAGACGGACCACGAAAAGCTGATATCCATTTTGTTTTCGACGTGCTGTTACTCTTTCGACCCGGAATTATCAAGCCGATAAAGGTATCTACGAATTTAACTAACTATAGTATGCTGGAAAATTATCTCAAAATCAGTTGGCGCACGCTTGTAAAACAGAAGACTTATTCCATGATTAACATAGGAGGGTTTGCAATCGGGGTAGCGGCGTGTATCCTCATTGGCCTGTTTATCAAAGATGAACTATCGTACGATACCCATTACGTTAATCACAAACGGTTATACAGATTGGTTGGCGTGATGACGGAAAATGGCAAATTGAATAAAGGGATTGCTTTTCCGGCACCGATGGCTGAGGCATTAAAAAGGGATTTTCCTGAAGTATCGGAATCCGGACGTTTTAACAACAGTGAATTGTTTGGTGCCGGTAACAATCAGATCCGGCCCGCTGACGTCATAGATAACAGCTTTGAAGAGGGTTTCGTTTTTTTTGATCAGACTTTGGTGAACATGCTTCAACTGGAGTTTATCTATGGAAGTCCCCAGCAGGCGCTTGCCCGGCCCAACTCCCTTATCATCACAAAACGTAAGGCCGAAAAATATTTTGGCAAGGAAAATCCGGTGGGCAAAACTATGATCGTTAACGACAATAAGGAGCGCCCCTATACTATAGGCGGGGTTCTCGCTGATTTTAAGTCAACTTCACACATTAATTTCGATTTCCTGATCGGCATGACAGGCCTCGAATTTTGGAAAGGCGAACAGTCTTTCTGGGGCGCCAGTAACTATCATACTTATGTGATGGTTGAGAACGGTACCGATATCAAATCCCTTGAAGCAAAAATGACGAAGGGCCTCCTTAATAATTATTTTATTCCGGCGATGATAAAGGGCGGCATGCCCCAGTCGGAGGTCGATAAATTCATTACGGAGAAAAATGCGCATGTTGAATTACAGCCATTGGATCAAATACATCTCTTTACCGACTTTAATGACAGCCTTGTGCACGGGGATATCCGCATGGTGTGGCTTTTCGGAGGAATTGCCGTATTTATTCTTTTGATTGCCGTGATAAACTTCGTGAATTTGTCGACAGCAAAATCTGCAAACCGCGCGAAGGAAGTTGGGATACGAAAAGTTGTCGGATCGGTTCGCACAAACATCATCGGTCAATTCCTCACGGAGTCGACGATGTATTCTGTGATTTCCGTAACGCTTGGAACTGCTATCGCGTCGGCAATGATTCCGTACTTCAATTCTATTGCGGACAAATCGGTTTCGGTTCCCTGGGCCACGTGGTGGTTTACTCCTACCCTGCTTGCGTCGGCGCTTTTCGTCGGAATTATAGCGGGGGTGTATCCTTCATTTTACCTATCCTCTTTCAGGCCCGTTCGGGTTCTCAAGGGCAACCTCACGCTGGGAGCCAAAGGATCATTCCTGCGAAGCGCCCTGGTTGTTTTTCAGTTCACCACATCCATCATACTGCTCATTGGCACGATTGTCATTTATCGACAGATGGACTTCATCCTTAACAGGAAAATCGGGTTTAACAAGGACCAGGTATTATTGCTGCAGGGCACAAACACGCTGCGGGAACAAGTGGTAACCCTCGCGAATGAGTTGCGGGACTTACCCCAGGTCATTGAGGTGACCACGGGAGACTACTTGCCGGTAAACGGTTCCAAAAGAAACGGAAACAGCTTCTGGAATGAAGGGAGGGTAAATATTGACCCCGAAATTCCCTCGCAGTTTTGGAGAGTGGATGATAACTATATGGCTACGTTGGGAATCCAATTGGTACAGGGAAGAAATTTTGATCGCAATTTAGCCTCCGACTCCAGTGCCATCATCATCAACCAAAAAATGGCTAAAGAATTGGGTGGCGATATGATCGGCAAACGAATTACGAACTATGCAGGCACATGGACGGTAATTGGAATTGCTGAAAATTTTCATTTTGAATCGCTACGAGAAGAAATTGAGCCGCTGGCACTGGTTCTTGGACAGGAGGCGTCTATTCTGGCCGTTAAGTTAAAAGCAGAAGACATGACTGGAAATATTCAGGCGATAACAGCCCTGTGGCGCAAGTTTGCGCCACATCAACCCATCCGCTATTCGTTTCTTGATGAGCGATATGCAGCAATGTACACCGATGTGCTTCGTATGGGAAAAATATTTACCAGCTTTTCCGTGCTCGCCATCCTTGTGGCTTGCCTGGGGCTATTTGCGCTGTCAGCTTTTATGGTAGAGCAAAGAAGCAAGGAAATCAGTGTTCGTCTAGTACTGGGTGCCTCGGTCGATCGCATCTTTAAGATGTTGACATGGAATTTTGTGAAGCTTGTGCTCATCGCGTTCCTCGTAGCGGCGCCCCTGGGTTGGCTGCTCATGCGTAAATGGCTCGAAGACTATGCCTATAAAACTGAAATTAGCTGGGACATTTTCGCCATGACCGGTGCCACGGCAATTCTCATCGCCCTGATCACTATTACGTATCAATCCTTGCGCGCCGCATGGGTTAAACCCATCATCAACCTGAAAAATGAATGACATAAAATCCGATTAACACAAAGGCATGGCAAAAAAGCAAGCGTAGTAAACCCACGTCAGGCTTCCAGTTTTCACATAAAAAAATTTCGTCGAAACAGTGACAATTGACCGTTTTGCTTA
>DASUTP010000217.1:0-2572 GCA_036374515.1 Chryseolinea sp.
TGAAAAGACTTTTGAGATTGTAGCTCCAGATAACATCTCTCAGCGGTTCATTGAAGGCGAAAGATTAAAATTGCTGGAATTTTTGCAGCAGCGTTTCAATAATAAACAGATCATGTTTACCATAGTGCTGGAGGAAAAAACCATCGAGCACTCTCCTACTGACGTGCCATTGAGCAGGAAGGAACAATATTTAAAGATTATCGAGCAATACCCGATGGTGAAAGAATTAAAAGATAGATTGGGATTGGAACTGGATTACTGATCCCCTGGACCATCGCTTTCTTATCGTCATCAAATTGACTATTATTTATTTCACCAATCTAAGTTGTCCTTCCAGCACCTTCTTCAGTTTTTTGAATCTATCCTCAGACAGCAGGCTGCTCGCGTCAAATACCAGGGTATGTAATTCTGAAAATTCATTAGTGAATAGACTGTCGTCTGTGTAATATTGATAATCACTATTGATGAACTTTTTCACCAGCGCACTGAACTCCGCGTCGCTGTCAAATATCCCATCTTTCCAAAACCGCCTCAAATGTGCCTTTAATTTGTCTTCATTGTCATTCTTCAGTTGGCTTACCATGTAGCTTACATTCTCCATTGTAAGTTGTTCGCCCTGGTAAATAGGACCTAATAATTCAAGCAAAGCATTGCAGTCATCATAAAATATCTTGTCTTCTTTCCTGCGCGCAAATATATCGGCGTATTCTTTTTTCAATTCTTCTGACAATCCTTTTTCTTTTGCAGGACGATAAAAGAATTTGAATGCATTTTCATCAAGCTCCTTTTGTTGCTGCACGAGCATATCCCGTTCCAGTTGCAACTTGCTGCGGATATCGTCAGCTTCCTGTCTTTCATATTTTTGGCCATCGTAGTCGAAACTCTTGATATTTATCCTCTTGTCCCTGATCGCAATAAGTGTTTCGATGTCGTCATCGAGATGTTGGATCTTTTTAGCAAGGGATGCATTTTCCGCTGTGAATATTGTATAGAACTCATCCTTTGCAAAAGATCGTGAAGCGGCGCTGGCGGCTACTGACTCCACATCAAATTCTTTCAATTCCCTGCTATCATAAAATCCGTTATATGCTTCTGGCAAGGAATAGTTTGCCACTTCCTCATTGAATCGTTCTTCAAATTGCACAGGTTCAATGCGAACGGTTTTTTCGCCGGGAGTAAATGCATTATACAATTTGCCGGTAAGATGTTCCTGTAATTGTTCTGCGCCGCGAAAAATGCTCCACGCCGGTTCATGCTTAGTTTCGCCGTGCACGTTTAGCTTGCGCAGGTGTGCTTCGCGGTCCTCGCGGGCGGGGTGTGAAGCCCATTGGTCTTTAAAATTGACACGACTGTAGTTGCTGGTCTTAAAAAATTCTTCTTTCACAATGGGCAGGCGATGATTGTCGAGTTCTACTCTTCCATCTTTTTGGAGATGTTTCAGTACACAATCCTGGCTCGGATAAAAATTGTTGCCTATTACGTTTTGCTTTGCCCATTCGTTGTATTTACTGATAACAGTATTATAGCATACGTCCGCCACTTCGATGCGGCGTAGCGCATTGATGCAATTATCGCTGCCGCTTACGCTGGCTGCCACTGCGTCTGCATGAAATTCCATTTGGCGTGAGAGGCGCATGTAACTTTTATTGATTAGGCCATACATCTGTTGAAGTACCCATTGAATGCCTTGCACGATCCTGATAGTGATGCTCGCGAAAAAAGCAAAGTACCCGCTCATATTTGCCCATTTGTTGATGAGCGAGCCATAACTGTTGTTATCATAGAGCATGTTGTAGATGACGTGGTTCACATTGTAGACAAAGCTTCCGAGTTTCATGCTTCGTTGTGAGAAGTGTCCAAATTCGTGCGCCATTACTGCTTTGAATTCACTTAGGTTGAGTGCATTGACGAGACCCAAGCCTATCTGCAGATTTTTTCTTACCGGGAATAACATGCTCCAGAAGCTGGAATTGTAAAATACACAGGCATTCACTTCGGGAGAGATGAATATCTTTTTTGGAAATGGTGTTTGCGTATCTTTTGTAACCTGGCGGATAAATGCGAATAACTCCGGCTGCTCTTCTTCTTTGATCTCGATATTGCCCGACTGATCCACTTTGGAAACGGCAAAGATGAATTTGACCAGGAAGAAGAATACAAGTATTCCCAATCCCATCAATCCAATGCCGACCATAACGGTTATGATCTTGGGCACGCTGATAATGAGCATGAGCCCACCATATACGCTTGCGGCGGCCAGCGCGATGGCGAGAATGATCAGGATAACGTACACGATGAAAAACAGGAAGATCGAAGTCATCACGCGCACCACTTCTTTCTTGAAGTCCGCTGATGGCTGAGTAATAGTTTCCGGTACATCTAATGGGGTAGATGGATAAAAGCTGGCAAGGGCTGACATAAGGGGGGTTCAGTTTTGTATGTTGAAAAAACTGATTTTTCCGGAGAAATCCTTATCGTGGAAGGAAATTTTCTTGTTAATAAATGTATCTGATTAGTGTCCAATATTTTGAACGTTACCAATTTTCCCGATGCGCGTTGGAATACGTCAAAC
>DASUTP010000218.1:0-8839 GCA_036374515.1 Chryseolinea sp.
ACCAACACGTCAGCATTTGGCATAAAGATCAGGGCGCCTGACGCGAGTATGGCACCACAGAGAAAGTACGGTCGCCGACGGCCCAGGGAAGTCCACGTATGATCGCTATAATATCCTATGATTGGCTGAATGATCATGCCCGTTAAAGGCGCTGCAAGCCAAAACCAGGACAGGTGTTCAACCTCCGCTCCAAAAATACCAAGGATCCGTGACGCATTTCCATTCTGTAGTGCAAAACCAAATTGAATTCCCAGGAAGCCAATGCTCATATTCCAAATCTGAAGCGTGCTTAATCGGGGCTTCTGCAACAATAGCGTGGAGTTCATAGGCGGTCAGGAGTTTGCTTACTAATGTGCGGAAAAGGGATGAAATTCCCTAAAGGTTTACATGCAATTGAATTTTTTATTCGTAAGGCTGCAGGTTTGATTCGCAGCTTTTCCCGATGGAGGGCGTCGAAAAACTTTTTGCAGGCAGGCGGATTTGATACCTTTGACTCGCACCAATAAACGCATGTATGATAAAAATTGGAATGATTGTTTTTGATGGGATGACCCAACTTGATCTAACCGGACCGTTGGAAGTGTTTTCCCGTTTCCCTGATACCAGGATACATGTGTTATCAAAGAACGCAAACCCTATCAGGTGTGATCGAGCGCTTACACTCATTCCGGATACTACGTTTAAAAATTGCATTGAAAGGCTGGATGTTTTATTTGTCCCCGGTGGACCGGGAATATCGGACATTCTGAACGACGAAGAATATATGACTTTCATTAAGTCGAAAGGCGATTCAAAATATATTACGTCCGTGTGCACGGGTTCTGTAGTGCTGGCCGCTTGTGGATTGCTCTCAGGTTTTAAAGCAACTACTCACTGGCTTTCGATTGATATCCTAAAAAGGTTCGGGATCGAAGTAATGTCCGAACGAGTGGTCGTTGATCGCAACCGTATTACAGGCGGAGGCGTCACGTCGGGAATTGATTTTGCACTGACGATCGCTTCTATATTATTTGGCGAAGCACGTGCCAAAGAAATACAATTGATGATTGAATACAATCCTAATCCACCATTTCGATCGGGCCATCCCGATACTGCGGAAGAAAGTATTGTGGAGGCGGTAACAGCGGCGCGAAAAGAAATTCAAAAAAAGAGGCTGGCAGAAATTGATAAATATATTTTAGCGCATCATATTGGCCAATAAATTTCATTACCGTTTGTAAAGGTTTCTTTATTTTATTTTAAAACTAATTCGTGATTTTATGATCGACAGCGTCACGGCTTTGCCGGCAGTGTACAACTCTATTTTGGAAGAATCCAAGAAAATAAATTTTTCGATGCCGTCTGATCTACAAACAGGAAGTTTGCTTGGCACTTTAGTGCGTTCGAAACCTGGCGGAAGATTTCTTGAAATCGGTACAGGCACAGGGTTATCGCTATCATGGATCGTGGAGTCCATGGATAATCAATCGCATGTTACTTCAATTGACACCGAGGAAAGGTATGTGAAAATCGCCCGGGACTTTTTTGAATCTGACCCACGCGTTTCAATTGTGTGCACGGACGGCGCGTCGTGGATTCTGCAAAACAAAAACGAGCAGTTTGATTTTATTTTCGCGGATGCATGGCCCGGCAAATACAATACGTTGGATGAGACGCTGGCACTGTTAAAAATTGGTGGGTTTTACATTATCGACGACATGCGTCCCCAGCCAAATTGGCCGGAGGGTCATGCAGAAAAGGCGGAAAAGCTGATACAGTATCTCGATAACCTCGATTTTGTAAAGCTTACAAAACTGAATTGGTCGACCGGCGTCATAATTGTTGTGCGCATTCGATGATAGAGTCCACAACGCTCAACTTAACATTGTACAAATACCTTATAGCTGAAGAGGATTTGACAACAACGGGCGAGCAAGATTGTGCAACGCTATAGCAGTATGTCAGCCGTTGCTGCGGAATAATGTGCAACGATGTCGCGAAATCCTTCAACAGGCAACATTTGCGCAACTATCTGAAACATTTTTCCCGTAGATACGCCGTTTCTTTGCAAAATTCATTCATATGTGTTGCGATGTTCTTAAGCGGTGATCAATTGCATTTTCGCAAATGAATGTGAATTTTAACGTATTCAGGCGCTGCTTAATTGTTTGAGCATGCTTTTCAACGATTAATTATAGGAAATATGAACGTTAATCTTACATGCATACTTATGGGAGTTTGTACGTAAAGTCTGTATACCATTCTTTTTGATATAATTGTCCTATGTTTGTAGGCCTTAGACGATTTACCCTTGACAATTTTTTCCTATGACGCCTAGAGTACCTAATCTCTGGATAATTGATAATGATCCTATGGTATCGTTTTATATCAAGCGACTTACCGAGCTTGGGGCGTTGGCGGATATTATCACAATTTACGACAGCCCAAGAGGGGCAGTCGACTATTTACTCCTTCATAAAACTTCGTTGGAACATCTGCCTGACATAATCTTACTGGATATCTATATGCCAGAGATGGATGGATGGGAATTCATTCAGGAATTCCAAAAGATCAGGGACAAACTAATGAAGAATGTCGAGATTCATATCATAACCTCATCAAACCATCCAAAAGACATAACACGGGCACAGAGTTTTGCTGAAGTAAAAAGCTATCTGCAAAAGCCAGTTACATTGGAGGCGTTGCAGGAAGTTGTTGCCAATTACAATCTTGCGAAGCTGTAATTGGGCTCAGGTAGGGGTATTGTTGCCACCACTTTTTTGAATACCTTTTACAAGTTCCAATTTTCCGTCGGCGGCATATCGTATTTCTATCTTTTCGCCTTTGTTTTTATAAATATAAGACAAGGGTTTTGCCACCGTGCGGGCTCCGTCGCGTTCTAAAATAAAATGGGCGAGCCATTGTCCTCCCTCCGGAACATTTCCAAAATCATTTTGGAACGATGTCCGGATCGAGACCGGAACCTGATCAGAATTTATCTTTTCGGTTTTTCTCAGTGTTTGAGCTACAGCGAGTGAAGTTATGCAGGTAAATAACAGCAAGGCGACAAATGATTTTTTCATATTTTTGTTGGATAGGTGTATCGTTGTAATGTTGTTTACGAAAAAAATTTCAATGAGTTGAGAGAAATCATACCCCAAAACGCAGTATTTTTTTCTGTTGGCCCGCGGATTAAAGATTCGTTAAGCATGATTTTACAAAAATAAATAAAAGAGATGCGTGCCATTTGTACAGACATCGACGGAACCTTGCTGGACAGTCGGAGAGAACTGTCCTCAAAAACAATTGAGGTTATTCAACACTTAGGTGGATCAATACCAGTCATACTTGCATCGTCGCGTATGCCTGCCGCAATGCGACATTTACAGCGGTCACTGGGAATTATTCAGTATCCGTTGATTTGCTATAACGGCGGATATGTAATCCGGTATGATACGGATGAGAGGATTGAGGCTTTGTTTACGGCCGATATCGCGTGGGATACCTGTAATTCAATTTTGAAATTGTGCGCGGATACGTCAGTGCATGTAAGCTTATACCACAACGATCAGTGGTTTGCTCCGAAAATGGATGAATGGACTGTGCGGGAAGGGACGATCACAAAAGTTTGGCCTGTTCAGAAATCCGGCGAGGAGGTTTTGGCGCTCTGGGGACAGGCTGGGCATGGAGCCCATAAAATTATGATAATGGGGGACGCGGCTGAGATCGCTTATTTGGAGAACACTTTACGAACAGGTTTCGGCGATAAAGTTCATATCTATCACTCCAAGTCCACTTACCTTGAAATTGCGCCGAAAACAGTCTCCAAAGCAACAGCCCTCCAGTTGGTGCTGAGCCGTTACGATCTCACAATGACGGAGGTCATGGCATTTGGCGATAATTACAATGATATCGAAATGCTTCAGCAGGCAGGACTGGGAATAGCGGTCGCCAACGCAAGGCCTGAGGTGAAGGCCGTGGCGGACGAAATCACGCTTGACAGCAAACAGGATGGCGTAGCTGATGCGATCTACAGGTATGTTCTGTCGAACAGCGCCGCTCCCAAACCTTTTAAATAGCCCCTGAGCTTGTTTTGCTTATACTCCCTGTACGTCAGTCTTCGAAAATAAAGGCGCTACAAGTTGCTTATAACCGCCTAGATCGTTGACAAATTTTCCGGAAGCATTGAAGAGTGTCGTTCCTACAGATCTCAAAATATTTTTCGCCTTTTCATTTCCCAATAGACCCGCTAACGCGAGGCCTACCGTGATTCCGCCAAGGGCAGCGATTACCATTTTATGTTCTTCGACAAAGGACTTTATAGTCCCTGTATTCAAATTTAGAGCTTCGTCTTTCATAACCGATGGGTTTTAATATTTAACATCATTTCACAAAGCACATCAAAAATGATGACAACCTTGTTTGGCTGAAATAACTGAAAAACACGCGTTATTATGTGGCATTGCGTCTACATTGGCGAAACAATACCCAATGCTTGTATATTGTGACCCCAAGTGGAAATTTTTGACCGGGTGGGCGAAAGAAAAATTCGAAGATAGAATCGATCCTTGGTTAAACCGGATTTTTGTATTCGTAATTTGCATACTGTCTCTGGTTTTATTTTTTCTTCCAGTATTGACCGCAAAGTCACTAAGCCGCAAAGAAATTGAAAGAGTATATTAGTCTGCATCTAATAAAGTTGAATCATGAAGCCGAGATTTTTTTCTAACGCTGCATCCTTTCGAAGATGGCTTGCCGAAAACCACAAGGTCAAACGGGAAATATTAGTTGGATTCTACAAGATCAAGACAGGTAAAGCCGCATTGACCTGGTCTGAATCCGTTGACCAGGCCCTTTGTTATGGCTGGATAGACGGCGTACGGAAATCGCTCGATGACACACGCTATAGTATCCGTTTCACGCCTCGAAAAGAAAATAGCATCTGGAGTCTTATCAATATTAAGAAGATGCAGCTCCTTTCAGCCAAAGGCCTTGTCAAGCCAGCCGGCCGCGAGATCTTTGAAAGGCGAAGGAAGGAGCGATCGAAAATTTATTCACATGAAAATGATACACGAAAACTGGAGGATGTGCTAGCGCGCAAATTCAAGGCGAACGGAGACGCCTGGAGATTTTTCATCTCCCAGGCGCCGTCTTACCAAAAAGTTGCTCTTCATTGGATAACGTCAGCAAAGCGGCCAGACACCAGGAATGGTCGTCTGGAAAAGTTAATTGACGCAAGCCAAAACAAAAAAAGATTGCAATAGTGCGGCAGGTCTGTGGGAATCATTCCTTTAAAAACAATTCCAATTCCACCCGACGGTTTTGCGCCCTGCCGGTAGCCGTCGCATTGGTTGCAATAGGCTTGGCTTCTCCATATCCGGTTGCTTCGATCCGCGCCTCGTTTACACTGTTCCTGATAAGGTAGCTTTTTACTGCATCGACCCTTGCCTGTGACAATTTTAAATTGGTGGCTTCACTGCCTTGTGAATCGGTATAGCCACCGATTCGGAGACTATAATCGGTATATTCTTCCATTATGCTGATAATTTCATTCAGCATAGCGTATGAATTCGACTTCAGCGTTGCCCTGCCGGTCTCAAAATAAATTCCACGGGTGGCAAAGTTCAACCGTTTTTTTACCTCTTCGCGCACTTCAGGGCAGCCATTGACGGATCCGTTTCCCGGAGTATTTGGGCAACGGTCGATCTCATCGATCACCCCATCGTCATCTGAATCAGCCGGACATCCGGTTTCATCTACTTTAATTCCCGCCATTGTATCAGGACATTTGTCTTTCAAGTCTTCAACGCCATCATTATCCGTATCAGGGCATCCTTGAAATATGTCCGTGCCGGCTTGATTAGGACACTTGTCGTTCTCATCAGCAATGCCATCGCCATCAGTGTCGGGACATCCATTAAAGCGTGCCACGCCAGGAACATCCGGACACTTATCATCGATATCTGACACATTATCCTTATCCTTATCCGGGCATCCATCCAATGAAGTCAAGCCTGAAACCGTCGGACATTTGTCGAGATAGTCGGGAACATCATCGGCGTCAGCGTCGAGCGGGCATCCTTTTGAATCCACGCTGGCATGTACAGGCGTGTCGGGACAACTGTCCTTCCGGTCTGAAACGCCATCCATATCGGTGTCGGCAGGCTTTTTTAACTTAAAAACCAATCCGGCGCTATGCTGAAGGTACACATCATTGTTTCCTTCGTCAACGCCGTCCCACGCGTCGTACAAAGGCATGTTTAACGTGTTTGCGATTTCAAACCCAAGCCGCTCACTAAACTGAAATAAAATCCCAAGACCAGCAGCGGCATTGGCTTTAAATTCCCCGTCTGCGATCTTAGTGTTGTCGTACCAGGTAAAGTTTTGGGATTCAACATATGCGCCGCCTATACCCAGCGTTATAAACGGAGCGATAGCAGCATGCTCTTTGAGGATTATATCGTTATTAAATTTATACTTTAGAAGAACATTCAGAGTGTAAAAATCAGCGTCAACGCCGTATTCCTGTTCGTTGTTTTGAAATTGCACCTGGTCGAAGGAAAATTTTTCGACTAAATTGAACGAAGGGGTCAAGTCGTGCTGAAGTGAAATTGCTGCGCCGATTTCCGGAAAAGAGAAATTATAGAAGTGATAATGATCACTGTTTAAGTCTCCTGCATATTCATTGAGCGTTGCATGAAGGCCTAGCGAAGTCTGGCCGTTCGCGGAGAAAATGCTGACCGTAAGAACGAAAAATAATACACAGTGGAGCATGAACCCCTTGATTACGTTTATCATAGATATGGCTTGAATTTTCATTGCGACTTTCGTTCAAATTGAAGGCCAAATCAGACTTTACTGTGAGCTGCTTTATAAATCTTTAAACAGCAACATCTCAGGTGGTTCTGAGGTATTATTCCACAATTCGTTTACTGAACAATAACACTCCTTGCCAATTGTCCTGCGGTGATTTAACATTTAGGGGAAATTTTTGTTTCGCCTATAGTCTATTGATAACAAATGAAAATTCTATTTATTGTAAATCCAGTCTCAGGTCCCACCAGTAATGACGAGGCAATCCTTCTGATCCATAAAACAGCGGCGGAGCGAAAAGCGGACTTTAAGTTTTTTTACACCTCCTCGGATCATGTCGATGACTTAATTCTAGCCGAGCTTAAAGAATACAAACCTGACAGGGTGATTGCCTGTGGCGGTGATGGCACGGTTCAGGTAGTGGGAAAAAATTTGATGAACAGGAAAATTCCCATGGGAATTCTTCCCCTGGGATCGGCGAACGGACTGGCGACGGCCCTGGGAATTCCAGAAAAGTTGGAAGAGGCCGTTAATCTTGCTTTTAATGGTAGTAAAACCATCGACCTTGATATCGTAAAATTTAATGACAAGCAAATTTGTACCCATTTAGCGGATCTCGGGATCAATGCAAAGATGATTAAGAATTACGAGGAAAAGGGCGAGAAAGGAATGTTAGGGTACGCCAAGTTCCTTTTTCAGTCAATTAAGGACAGTCCCTTGCTATCATATACGATAAAGACGCCTGAGAAGGAATACACTAAGGAAGGTTACATGATTGTTATCGGCAATGCGCATATGTACGGAACTGGAATATGGATATCTGAGGGCTCTGTATCAGACGGGAGATTTGAAATTTGCAATGTTCCGAAAATCGCGCTAGACGAAGCCATAAAGGCCGGGCTCACCAGATTCAACGTGTTCCTTGACAAGAATATGTTTGCTGATGTCATCACGTGTGCAAACGCTGAAATTAAAATTGACCAAAAAGTTGACTTTCAAGTTGATGGCGAGTACATGGGCGAAGTTGACCACCTTAAGATCTCTATTGTTCCGGCCGCAATTCCAGTATTGATAGGGTGATGAGTCAAAACCAGCCAATACTGTTAAGTTTCTACGGGATTTCGAACGGCAGGAAAAATCTGTTCACGGGCCAGCTTACCTATTCATCCATTCGAGATTTCAGTTTTAAGTCCTACAGTTCGAGGAAGACCTTTCGTACTATCCTCGCGCTGTATCGCACCCGGTTTTTTGCAAACCAACCTATTACGCTGCGATTTAATGAAGGACAGGCTCATACGGTAACAGACGCCTCAGGGTCGTTTTTTTGCGTGACGAATAATGAACCAAATCAAGAGTCGCTCGAGGAAGTTCTGCTCCAAAACGGAGAGCATGTGCGGACTTTGGATGATCTCTATACGAGGAAAATTCATTTTATTGAGACACCTTTCATTGTAATTTCTGACATCGACGATACCCTGCTGCATTCAAATATATCGAACCGGTTATTGAAATTCAGAACGTTGATGTTTACATCAATGGAAAAAAGAGGTGCAGTGTCGTCAATGAAAAACCTTATTCAGGAGCTTCATAACGGTGGGGCTGCTGCTTTTTACGTGTCGAACAGCGAGCAAAACCTGTATCCCCTCATTTACCGGTTTCTATTGCATAACGATTTTCCGAAGGGGCCTTTGTTTTTAAAGCAAATGAGAAAGATCCGGGATGTATTTCGCGCCGTGAGGCCGGAGGAGCGAGAGGCGCACAAGATGAAAATGTTGCAGGAGATTTTGGCTCTTTTTCCGGATAAAAAATATTTTCTCCTTGGGGACAATACCCAACTTGATCTAAAAATTTATTTGAAGATCGCGGAAAACTATCCTGAGAATATTCGGTACATCGTTATCCGGAAAGTGTTGGGAAGATCGCACAGTGAATCGTACCTCGGCGAAACTTCAGAAAGGCTCCGTGAAAAAGGTATCGGGTTTTACTATGGGGACAGTTTTCCTTCCAACCTGGCTCTTTACTGAAGAGGTTGGGGTATAAAATACAC
>DASUTP010000219.1:0-4074 GCA_036374515.1 Chryseolinea sp.
TGTTGGATTGATATAACCGTAACATCGGTTTACAATGAGCAAAATGATATTGACGAACTGCTTATCCTCGGTACCGACCTTACCATGCGCAAACAAGCGGAACGCAACATGAATGTGAAGAGCCGGGCTGAAATTGAAAAAAAGATCAACCAGCAGAAATTTCGCTCCGTTTTGATTCTGGAAGGTCAGGAAGAAGAACGGAAACGTATTGCCATGGATATTCATGATGGCATCGGGCAAATGCTGACCTCGCTGAAATTCCAAATTGAATCCATCAATCTTAAGGAAAGCGAAAAAGCCCAAAGTAAGATTTCGGAAATCGATCTGCTCATTAAACAAATCATCAAGGAGGTTCGAAAAGTGACCTTTAACCTTAAACCGACCGTCCTGGGCGACTACGGGCTGCAAGCAGCATTGAATGTTTTTATCCAGGAAATTGGAAAACTAATCGATATTAAATTAATTTATAAAACCGAAGGCGAACTGTACCGGCTTCCACAAAAGATTGAAAATAATATTTTCAGAATTATTCAGGAAGCTATCAACAATGCCATCAAATACTCCGGTGCCGACGTAATAGAAGTGTTTCTTCGTCAAACAGAAAATGACCTGACGATAATGGTCAAGGATGCGGGAAAAGGATTTGATCCGAAAATTGTAGAAGCTCGCAGCGTGAATATCGAGTCGGGCCGCGGATTTTTTAACATGTACGAGCGTACTGAATATGTAAACGGACGCCTTGAAATAATTTCAGATCCGGGGAAAGGCACAACGGTGCAGCTAGTTGTTCCAATGCGCACTGCTGTGCTGGTTGACTAATGTTACAAATATGGAAAAAATAAGTGTGGTTTTGGCAGATGATCATGTGCTGGTGCGCAAAGGTATTAAAGCTATGCTTGAGTCCGATACAGAAATCAACGTCGTTGGCGAGGCGTCGAATGGAACAGAAGCGCTACAGGTGGCCGGGGCCTTAAAGCCAAATATACTCATCCTGGATATCCGGATGCCTGAAATGACCGGCCTTGAGGCTGCCGCGAAACTTGATAGCTACGCTCCTTCAACAAAGGCAGTAATTCTTTCCATGCACGATTCTGAAGAATATGTGCTGCAGGCCCTCGACTCGGGCGCGTACGGGTACTTGCTGAAGGATACCGATAAAAACGAGTTCGTTAAGGCACTGAAACAAATCCATGCAGGAAGCAAATATTTTAGCGGAGCAGTGTCAAATGTGTTAGCCAACAGGTTGCTTAAATCCAAGCCCGCCACCCGTCCGGCAGTCATCGACGACCCCTACAGCCTTACACGTCGGGAGAAAGAGATTTTGCGAATGGTAATCGATGGACAACATAACAAGCAAATTTCGGAATCCTTCGGTAAAAGTGTTCGAACCATTGAAACACATCGATTTAACATTATGAAAAAGTTGGGGGTCAACAATGCCATCGATATGGTAAACAAAGCAGTTAAGGAAAATCTGGTGTAACTCCTTGGGTCTTGCAGCGCGCTGCCGGATCCTCCACCTCGTAACACCCGGCCTCGCTCACCGCCTGGTTTCCTGCATTCACCTACCGACGGCCGTTGCCGGCCTATTAAGGCTGCCCCCGAACAGCTATTATCCCGTTATTTGAAGCATAAATCGCACAAAATGGAAACACAAAACAGCAATAAAGATCTTGAGCCTATCAGAGACAATGGCTTTAACCGCGGCCGCGCGTTAGGCGGGTTGATCGTCGTCGCCGTGGGAGTGGTGCTCTTAGCCAAACAGGTTGGGGTCGACTTCCCTTACTGGTTTTTTTCGTGGCCTATGCTCCTCATTGCTGTAGGTCTTTATCTTGGGTTCCGCCATTCATTCCGGAATCTAGGATGGCTTTTTCCCACAGCAATAGGTACAGTTTTTTTACTAAATGAAATTGTTCCCGAGCTCGAATTAAAACAATTCATCTGGCCCATCATCATTATTGTTATTGGCCTTGTGATGATCTTCCGTCCTCGCGGAAGAAACCGGGGCGAATATTGGAAGCAACGGTATAACCAGGGGAACAACTCCGAATATTTCTCTAACAATGCCTTTGAAACCGTAACCATCTTTGGTGGCGATAAGAAACAAATTATCTCGAAAGATTTTAAAGGGGGCGAAAGCGTTTGTGCCTTCGGTGGTGTGGAAATAAACCTAACGCAAGCGGATATCAATGGTACCGCAGAGATAGAAGTCGTTCAGATGTTTGGCGGGACAAAAATCATCGTTCCCCCTCACTGGAAGGTACAGTCCGACGAACTCGTGTGCATCTTCGGAAGCCTTGAGGATAAACGTCAGGTCGCAGGCAGCACGGTTGATCCTACCAAAACTCTCGTATTGAAAGGTACTTGCATCTTCGGTGGAATCGATCTGAAAAGCTTTTAATGTATGTATATCATTTTAATCCTCGCTCAAGTATTTCTTATGAACTGGTACATCACAAAAATAGTCTTCAACATCACGGCAGAACAAACCAGCAACCAGTTTGACGAACAACTGCGACTGGTAAATGCCGGCAGTAAGGAAGAAGCATTTCTTAAGGCGCGAACGATCGGCTTGAAAGAAGAGGATACGTTTTACAACGACAAAATGAAGGAGGTGAAGTGGGAGTTTGTCAATGTATCCGAAATCATTCCTTTGAACGCCCTGGTGGACGGCGCTGAACTATATTCACGGATTCATGAAACCCCGGAAGCAACAAAGTATATCCACTTTGTACATCAGAAAGCCATAGCCCTTCGTAAAAACTCAACTCTATTTTACTAAGTAATGCAAGTTTCGGAAGTTCGGAATTTTTCAACGCGTTACCTTATCCTCATTTATTTCGGATGGTGGATCATCTGGATGGTCCTGCAAACGCTGGTGTTATATAATGCCGAACTTCTTAGCCTTGAAACAGCCGTACTGGACGCTGCAATTACGTCGATCATCCTGGCTTTTGCAGGATACATTATGATCACCAGCATGCGATTCTATCACCCACGGCAAGTTTTGCAACTAACGTGGAGTATCGGCCTTGCTGTTGGGTGCGTATTCCTGATCCGGTTCACCGCCAGCCAGCTGCTTCAGCATGAAGCGGGCTATTTGGAATTCCTTGAAAAAACCCTCGTTGTCCGCGGATTATTTTCCTGGTTGATGATCAGTATCATCACCATAATAGCCTGGGTTTGGTTCTATATTCGTGAACAGCAGGAAATTGAGGGGCGAAAAGTGACCACTGAAAAGCTTGCGCGTGAAGCGGAACTATCGTCGCTTCGCCAACAGCTTCAACCGCATTTCCTTTTTAACAGCTTGAATTCAATCAGCGCTTTGATCATTATCAAACCGGAGGAAGCACGAAAAATGATACAGCAATTGTCCGATTTTTTGCGCGGAACAATTCGAAAGGACGACCAGCAATACATATCGCTGGAGGAAGAAATAAAACACCTTCACCTCTACCTTGAAATTGAAAAAGTGCGATTTGGACATCGGCTAAACACCGAGGTATCCTGCCCTGAAGAAGCGAAGAAAATGATATTGCCTTCGCTCTTGTTACAGCCCCTGGTGGAGAATGCAATTAAATTCGGGTTGTACGATACCATTGGGGAAATCACCATCCGGCTAGAGGCAAAGGCCATCGATCGTGCGCTTCATATACGCGTTGAAAATCCTTACGACCCAGAAACATCACAGCCAAAACCAGGTACCGGTTTTGGGCTGACGTCTATCCAACGGAGATTATATCTGCTTTACGGCAGAAACGATTTGTTATCAACACATCAACAATCAGCTATTTTTACCACTGAACTTAAAATCCCGCAACCCGCATGATCAACGTTATCCTTATTGATGACGAGCCGCTCGCGCAGAGCATCGTCAGAGAATATTTGCAGAGTTATCCGGAGTTTAATGTTATCCATGCCTGCAACGACGGCTTTGAAGGCGTAAAAGCAATAACACAATATAAGCCTGACCTGATCTTTCTTGATATTCAGATGCCGAAAATCAATGGTTTTGAAATGCTTGAACTTCTTGAACAGCCGCCGGCTGTAATTTTTACGACAGCCTTCGACGAG
>DASUTP010000220.1:0-2739 GCA_036374515.1 Chryseolinea sp.
GTTATTGTACCGCGATACATGCCCCCTCCTTTGCTGGTAGCCATAAAAATTTTTTCTTGACCGTATGTGCTCACCACTGTGCAAAGGAAGGCTAACGTAAAATATCTCATATCAAATTATGCGGGTTGATTCTTACTACAATCTAATTTACCATTGGGCTAGGTTAGAGCTAGGGCGACACTGCCTCTATGTTTTTGTTCATTCAAATGCAGCCTTGTTCTCCATCAGGGCGCCTTGATTATATACCTCTGTCCTGTTAAGAGTGCCGTCGTCGAGATAGAAATGCTGGACGCCTTCTTTTTTCCCTGCTTTGAACTCAACGCTGGATTCAAGCATTGCATTTTGATGGTACCACTTCCATGCACCTTCACGTTTGCCTTTTTCGATCGCGCCCTCGAGCTGGAGGGTGCCATCCTGGAAAAAGAATTTTTGAACGCCCTCGGGTTGGCCGTTGGCATATTGAGTTGTCGACATTACTACCTTTTCGGATTGCGGGTAATACGCGGTCCACTCACCTTCCCGCAACCCACCTGAAATTGTCCCGGTTTCAGCCAACGCGCCGTCCTGGCCGTAACCCTCAAACAAACCTTCGCCTTTTTCAACCAGAGTGGTACCATCTGGTGACCAGGCTGCATCGACAAAGTACACATCGTCAACATAGTGACCGACTTCTTTTTTGTTTCCGTCGTCATAAAACGCCTTCCAGCTGCCAACCTTTAGCCGGTTTTTAACGGACCCGGTTTCTGCAATTTTACCATTGGCGTGGTAGGCCTTGTATGTTCCATTGCCGTCTTTGACCTCAGGGTTTCCGCGAGGACTCCAGCTGTTCACAATCGCTGCCTTTCCATTTGCGCCATAATCAATTTCATAAAGCTTGACTCCACCTTCGTTCCAGCCAGTCCATAAACTCCTGGGCTCATTATCTTCATAATTGGAAGTGAGACTCGGCCTTCCATCGGTGTAGAACGCCTCCCACAAGCCATGCGCAAGGTCAAGTTTGTAGTTACCCTTTTGCGATAAAGTCCCATTTTCATAAAAGAGTTTCCATTCGCCGTCCTTCCGGCCATTCAGAAACCTTCCACTGGAATTTACTTGGCCATTTTCATAATAATCAGTCCAAACACCATGCTCGACACCACTTTTAAACGAAGCGCGCCTGTAGAGCTTGCCTTCTTCCGAATAGTATTCCCAGGTGCTATCGGGCCTTCCATTGGTAAGCAATCCATTTGACATTGGTTTACCATTCTCCCACCAGAATTGCCAGTGCCCTGATTGTTTTCCGTCGACAAGAAATCCGGCCGATTGCTTTTTACCCGAAGGATAGTAAATGATTTTCTCGCCATTAGACGCGCTCCGTATTGTAAATCCCACAACAGCAAACATGATGTATAAGACTGCAGCGATAGGTATTCTAAATTGTCCCAATGGAAGCGGCAACAATTTGCCGTTGCTTGCTGCGTCATATATATCCTCGGTGATTTTTCTAAATGCGAACCTATAACCTTCATAGGCGGCAATACCATAAAACAACAGGTCGATCGGCGCGAATGATTCCTGGAAGATTAACAGGATCAAATCAAAATTTAGCGTGATCAGAACGTCCAAATAACCAACTGACTCTGCATCAGCCGCAAATATTACCTGCGAAAGCAGGTTACCCAACGCACAACCTAAAAGGGCAAGGATGGCACCAATGTATCCGAAATGTTTATCAACGCCTGCGCCAAAGTACCTTACTGAAAAGCCCACCAGCAGACCGACGGCAATTGCCATATATCCAATCTGATAATTCGTTGCCACAGTTGTCATGGCCCAGAGCATGGCCCCCACAATAGAAGCACTTAGTCCGCCGACAAGAGCCAGCACAACGTCTTGTTGTTTCCGTAATTGCGTGCGAACATTTTCCGGAAGGCTTTCCACCAGTTTGTGTTCTGCAACACTTTCAACAGACGGCCTGACGGTGGTCACGCCCGGATCGGTTTTGTAATTGTCGCAGCTGTTCTCAAAGGTGGCAATCCCGTTGGTCAGGCCACAGATGATCCCCTTGTCCGAATCAAATTTTCGATTCATACAACGGGTACAAAATTCTAAATGTTGATCACGTGTCATAGGATGCTTGTTAGAGCTCGGTTAACCCGGTTAAATGAATTTTCTATTAATTGAGGAGGGCCTTAATAGATTATATGAGTACGTTAATGGTGCACAATGGTGCCAAGTTAATAACTTCACCTTGGTACAAAAAACATACTTTCTGCTTTATCTTACATTGATCTTACCTGCATAATTCACGATTATAAAAACGATACAACGTTAAAGTAAGCTCCCTAAAAGGCTGACAATAAAAAGGCAAAAATTGAATGATAGTTGCATTGCAGCCACTGCTAGCGATCGATGGGTTAAGGTGAAGTTTTTCTCCAAGGTGATAACAGAAATCTTCAAATTCGTTGGATCGCAGAGGACCTCCAGCGCACGGCAAATTGTTGGTAAAATAAAAAGCAACTCCTCTGTAACCCACCAAAGCATTACCGTGTCTAACCAGACCACAACTAAATCTACTCAGATACTACAGTCATGATTAAGAATTATTTGACGGTCGCCATACGCAACCTGTTGAGAAACAAGATCTACGTCCTGATCAACACATTGGGCATGGGTATAGCTATGGCTTGTTGCATGACGGCATATTTGCTCATTGCATACAACATCGAGTTTGATGAATATTTTAGGGATGACGACGTG
>DASUTP010000221.1:0-22277 GCA_036374515.1 Chryseolinea sp.
AAGAAGTTCTTTACGTTATCCGGATAAGCGCGGTATGGCACCCGCTTACCATCAAATTCCCCCATGCCAGGTCTTCCGGCATACCAATGTGGAATTGAATCGATGGTTGCATACGGCCTCGCTCCGATAAAAGGCGCACCCCATGAGCCATTGGCAGGAGTGTAATTAAAGTTTGAACCTGTTCCATAACTGTTTTGAAAGTCGGGGATATTGGCAATTTTTTCGATTCCGTACGTCGATGCGTACGTAACTTCCAGACCTTTTCTGGATGCCGACGCCGATCCCGACTTTGTTGTGATGACAATCACGCCGTTGGCGGCGCGCGCACCATAAAGTGCTGCAGCGGTTGCGCCCTTTAACACCGAGATGGATTTGATGTCGTTAGGATCGAGATCTGAAATCCTGCTGGAAAAAGCTCCACCCTGAGTAAGACCGCCTGTATTGAGATTTGTGCCCTCCGTTGTTACCAGGTCATTATTATAAGGGATACCGTCTACCACAAAGAGCGGCTGATTGTTGTTCAGCAGGGACGAGTTTCCCCTGATGGTAATTCGCGTAGAGCTTCCAGGGGCTCCGCTGGAGGAGACGATATTTAAGCCTGGAACCTTTCCGGTGAGCGCGCGCAAAGGATCGGGCTCCGAAACCTGCTGCACCTTGTCGCCGGCAACAGTCTCCACGGAATACCCGAGTGCTTTTCTTTCACGCTGAATGCCCACGGCGGTCACCACAACTTCTCCCAGCTGCTGGACGTCCTGCCCCATTTGAAGGTTGACGGTAGAGCGAGCGCCAATTTCAATCTCTTGCGTCGCCAGACCGATAAATGAAAAAATCAGAGTGGTGCTGTTTGCGGGAACATTCAAGGTGTAAATCCCTTCTGTGTTCGTAACGGTGCCGAGTGATGTCCCTTTCACCACAACATTGACTCCCGGTAGTGGAACGCCATCTTCTGCTGCGGTTACTTTTCCAGTAACCGTTCGTTCTTGTGCCCAGGTCACGCTGATGTGAACAAGGCATAAGAAGCTTGCTAGTAAAATCTTCTGCATGTGTCTTAGGTTAGTTTGAGTTATTCGTATCCATCCTAACGGTTGGCAGGATGTTAGTCAAAAATCCCAAAAGCACGTGCTAAAAGAATGACTTAGAGAATGGTATATTCTCAAATTATAATTCCCGCGGTTTGGGTTATTTGCGATGCGTGAGCGCAAATACAACTGCGATTTGGCGGATCCGGGACGGTGTAAAATCAGACTGGCGTAAAATAAAAAAGCCCCCTCACCTAGGGGGCAAATCCTTCAGAGAAAATTTTTCATTAACCTAAACTTTATGAATAAAATCTACTCGTGTGTATCGAAGGACTCGGTGATAAATTTATGTTCTTTAAATGGATTTCTTGTCACCCGTTGAGGATGATTTACAAATTTTTTTTTCAGACAAAAAAATTAGCTCACTGACATGCGTTAGTTTGGCGCCGCCGGTGAGCTATCGGTAAGCCTATACGAATCAGATGAGCTTTTCCAGGTTAGCTTTGGCAATTGCCTCAGACTTGCTGTTAACCTGCAGTTTAGAGTAGATATTCTTGATGTGAGTTTTAGCCGTCTCTTTGGAAATGAATAGCTCTTCCGAAATTTGAGTATAGGTTTTTCCTTCCGAAATGAGCTGCAGAATTTCAGTTTCACGCTTCGTCAATGGTGAATTTGGATTGACGTGAAAGTTGTCGATGACCATTCTGGCAATGCGGCTGCTCATGGGCGCTCCACCCTTAACGATTTCTTCAAGAGCCGATAACAATTCCATATAATTGGCACTCTTGGTAATATATCCGGACGCTCCGGCCTTCAAGGCCTCGAATACCAGCTCGCTGTCCTCGTACACTGTTACCATGATGATGTCGGTGTGGGGACTTTTATCTTTAATTATTTTCGTGCCTTGGATCCCATTCATTCCGGGCAATTCAATATCCATCAGTACTATTTCCGGCTTGTCCCGGTTCAACAGGGAAATGGCATCCTCGCAACTTCCGACTGCATTAACTACCGTAAATTTTTGCGAGCTATTTACAATTAAACTAAAGCTGTTTCGAATTTCCTGATCGTCCTCAACGATCATAACCCGCTTTTTAAAAGGCAACGCCATATTTGAAAGATTTAGTGAGTTTGAAGTTTAAGATTATTTTAGTTCCGACATTTTTCTCACTGTGTATACGTAAAACAGCGCTGATCCTATCGGCTCGTTCGCGAATATTTTGAAGACCGTTCATTTTTTGTATATCACCGGTATAAAAACCCACCCCATCGTCTTCAAGGCTCAGATCGAAACTCTCATTATCTCCACGCTTCAGTGTAAGAGAGACGTTCTTTGCTTGGGAATACTTGAACGCATTCGTCATAGCTTCCTTAAAGATGAGGTTCGCCTGGCGACAGAATCCATATGGCAACTTTATCGGTTCCTTTACCTCGTTAAATGCGCGAAAGTTTATTCCCTTTTCTTCAAACAACTTCTCCCCGAAATCGCGGACGTAAAGAAATAATTTCGACAATTCATCATTCATCGGGTCAATTGACCAGATAAAATCCCGTGTTCCCGCGTAGAGGTATTTCGCCGAATCCTCCACCTTGGTGTATAGGTCGTGGCTGCCGTTCTTAGCGTGACCATTGCCATTCGAATAAACACTTCCATTGAGCTTTAACAAGCTCACGTAATTGATTATGCGCGTGAGCTGATTTCCCATTTCATCATGAAAATCGCGCGCAATTTCCTTTCGCACAGCTTCCTGTTCGCGTTGTCGAATGCGTTCCATAACCATAGCCCGATCGATACGTTGTTTCACCCTCAGATAAAATATCAGTGTTACAATTCCACCGACCAGGATAAACATCCCCGCGACAAAGGACGTCGTTTTATAAAAAGGTGTCCGGATGGTAAACGGATACTCGATTTTCGATTGAGACCAGCTCCCCTTGTTATCCGTGACCATCACACGGAAAGCATAATCCCCTGGCGGAAGATTGCTATAGGTCACAGAGCTGACCGACGAAGGCTGAGACCATTTTGCATCAAAATTGTCTAACAGGTACTTATACTTTACGGACTTGGAATAGCGCTTGTCAACGCGATTGAAATCAAATGTGATGTGATTCCTGTCCGGTGGCAAGTGTGGCCTGTATGGGATTCTGAAAAAACCAAAGGTACTGTCTGAATATTCGCGGGATGAGTATTCGCCGTAAAGAATTTGTACATCCGACAGATGTAAGGTAAACGGAGTTAGATTTTCGTCCTTGGCGTGATTGTATTCGTAAAGCCCGTCAACCAGGCCAAAATACTTTTCCTTCGCGCCAAGGTAAAATGCATTTTGATTCGTCTCCACACCCGTCAAGCCATTGTCGTCGTTGAAGTGCAGGTTCTCAACGATCTCCCAATTGTCATCCAACAAGATTTTATTGATACCTTTTTCACTTCCGATCCACAGATAATCCTTCTCGTCAACGCCTGCGAAATAAATAAAATCTGATGCCAGTCCCTCGCGCGTAGTGATTTGCTTTCGCTTGCTGGTTTTGGGATCAAATATCACTACACCATTGCCTGTCGTGGCGATCAGCAGGGCAGAATTTTTATATGTTCTCATGGTGAGAACTGCGGTATTGGCCAGCTCGGAAACATGCACGTTGTTGAATTTTCCATCCTGAAAAGCGTTGATCATGGTAGCGGTGCCGACAAAGAGTCGCTTGAGGGAGGTCGAGTAATGCAGCGATAAAATCCTGTTCTCATTCAGGCCATCCTTTTGTGTATAGTTTTTGAAGGTCTGTCCGTCGAAAAAAGTGAGGCCGTTGTTTGTTCCAAGCCACATCCCTCCCTCATCAAACTCGATGCAAGAAACCGTTGCGCCCGCAAGGCCGTCGTCCGGCATGTACCATTGAAATGAGTCAGTCGCCCTGTTGTAACGTCCCAGGCCGTATGCAGTGCCTACCCAAAGCTCACCCTGTGGAGATACACGAATGCAGTTTATGGAATTCCTACCCCCATCCTTCTCCTTCATCTCCTGAAAATAAGAATGCGCTTTGCCATCCTTCAACCGCCACAGGCCTTTGTACATGGTACCTACCCAAAGAGTGTTATCAACATCCCGTTCAAATGCCATTACACCCCGGAGATTTTCGGGGGTTACACATCGGAAGTCCTGCACAAAATACTTGTAAAGTCCGTCGCCATTGGTCGCGATCCAGATGTTACCCTCCGAATCCCTTAACACCTCCGAAACCTCTGTCTCGCGCAGAATAGTATCCGCTTTAACCTTATTCGACGTGAAATTTTCCTTTATTAATCCCTTCGAATTGGCGGTCCAAAACATTTCGTCTTTTTCATCATAGTACACGACGAAATTGTCCGTGCTCCAGGGTTTCTTAACAACTCTTCTATTGTCGGTATCCAGTCTAAAAACGCCGTCCTTGTTGCGGAAGAGGATTTCATCTTTATAATTAAAGAAATTATAAACTCCGTTCAATTTTATGTCAGGCTTGAAAGCGATGGTGCGATCTGCCCGGGTGATCATAAAAGTGCTGTCCGTCAAGTAAAAGCACACTTCTCCCTTTGGCCCGATGTGCACTCGACGACATTCTTTTTCAATATTTTTCTCCCAATAATAAACTGAGTCGTTGTGAATCTTGGTGACCCTGTTCCGCACCGATAAAACGAAAAGCGTATCTCCAACTTCATACATCTTCCACATTTGCTTAGTTGCGGGGGAATTTTGGGGCGCTTCAAATTTCTTGAAAGTCCTTCCATCAAATTTTGTCAACCCACGGAAATGAAGTATCCATAAATTATCGTGACGATCCATTTGAATGCCTGCAATCTGATTATTCAGTAGTCCATCCAGCGTCGTATACACTTTGAAGTCACGTCCATCAAATCGGGCGATGCCACCACCATGGGTTCCTACCCAGAGGTAACCGTTTTTGTCTTCCAGCAGACTCGAAACTTGCGATTGTGGCAGTCCATTTTTTACCGTGTAGCTTCGGGTAGAGTAAAAATGATCTTGAGCCCTTAGAATGGTTGAAGAAAGGCTGATTGCTAATACGAGAAAGGCGACCCGAGTCATACGATACACAATGCAAAGTTTGAGGTTATTACTAAGATACGTAATACCCCTTAATACGGGATAATTTGGAAAGGCTATATTTCATGCAAATTCTAGCCAAATGAGGGTTTACACCTCTGAAGTATTCCAGGTAACGCCAGTATTGTGACTTTGGGGCTACCTTTGCATTATTGGACTGTAAACTTATCGCATGTCAGAAGCTGAAATACTCCAGGAGTATTCGATCCTAGACCGGGCTAAGAAAGATCCTCAGGCTTTTGGTGTGTTGTACGAAAAATATTTTGACCGGATTTTTAACTTCATTTACCGGCAAACTGACGACGAGGACCTTACAGCGGACCTGACTTCTCAGTCTTTTCTCATTGCATTAAAGAATGTAAATAAATATGAGTTCCGCGGGGTTCCATTCTCTGCCTGGCTATACAAGATCGCAAGCAACGAGGTAAACAAACATTATCGAAAACAAAAGCACTCAAAAGTATTCAGCATTGAAGAGATGCGGATCCGGGAGTTAATGGAGCAGGCCAATGAGGAATACAACGAAGAGATCATACAGCAATTGATGAATTATCTGAGAGAACTTCCGACGGATATGCTCCACGTGCTGGAGCTTCGCTTTTTTGAAGATAAAGACTTTAAAGAAATTGCATTTATTCTGGACATCACAGAAAGCGGCGCAAAAATGAGAACGTACCGTGCTTTAGATCGCTTACGAAAAAATTTTAAATTACGTATCAAGTACGATGGGAAGGAATGAAATACGTCTGAGAAGACAGCGAATGAGTTCCGGAAGAATTGCACAACACCGGAACTATGGCGATATCATGGCGCGTCATGAACGAGACTTAAAACTGAAGCGGATCGCGCGAATTTTTACATATTTCCTAATCGTGGTAGTCTTGCTTTTGCTTTTCCTTTTTGTACGAAGGTGGGAAAGCCAACAGCAGCCGACGAATGCCAAACCCTCGAATGCATATGTAAATGATCACGCACTCGGCGAGTCCTTTTGCCAATTACCCAAAACTTAATACTTGCCAATAAGAAGGACCTTTGCTCCCTTAACATGCTTATGCTTTAAGTCAAGGAGCGCTTCGTTAGCCCGCTCGAGCGGATAGGTCTCAATTTCCGGCTTAATGGGAATCCGCGCAGCAAGTTGCAAGAACTCCTCAACATCGCGACGCGTAATGTTGGCGACACTTTTTATTTCCTTCTCCATCCAAATGTGATCGTGGTAATTAATTTCCAGTAACGCGGCTTTATCGGCATTTTCCTTCCGGATGGCATTGATCACAAGTCTGCCGCCAGGTTTCAAATGTAGCAAAGAGGCGGCAACGGGCATCCAAGCTGGAGTAGTATCTATAATTGCATCCGCTTTTTCCGGGCAGCTCGTAAAATTCCCTGCCCAAAACGCGCCTAATGATTTTGCAAAGTCTTGTTCCAACGGATTTCTGGCGAACACGAGGATCCGCGTTTTTGGAAACAGATATTGCGTCATCTTTAAAACCAGGTGACCAGAGGCGCCAAAGCCAGTCAACGCCAACGTTTGGCCGTCGTGTATGTTCGTCAATCGCAGCGACCGAAAACCGACGGCGCCCGCACATAACAGCGGGGATGCTTCTGCATCCGAAAAAATTTCCGGAATGGCGTAGGCGAAACTCTCATCGGCGCAAAGGAACTCCGCATAGCCGCCGCGCGCATCTCTACCTGTTGCCTCAAATTCCCGGCAAAGGTTTTCCATTCCTCTCTCGCAAAAGTCACACCTGCCGCAGGCAGAGAATATCCATGCAATGCCAATGCGCTGCCCCAATTTAAATTTGCGAGCGGCGTGTCCCAACTCAACGACATGGCCGATCACCTGGTGCCCGAGGATCATGGGAAAATACCGTGGCGGCGTTCTTCCTTCTATCTCATCGAGTTCCGTATGGCATACGCCACAGCACGAAATTTTCACCAGAATTTCCGTGCCTGTAGGCACAGGGTTAGGCAACTCTACAAGCTCGAGGGGCAAAGAATTTTCATGAAGGTCGCAGGTCTTTTTTAGAATCATTGCTTTCATGGATCCACCTAAAAAGTTTGAAAAAAATCAAATGCCATTAAACAGCTCAACAGACTCCAAATATTTAGGCGACATCACATTCCAACGCATCCGGTCCCGGATCGCCTGCGCATAAAGCGCCATGTCTGGATTCTCCCCGTGTATTGTAAATGTAATCTTAGGCGGTTTTCTAAAATTTTTCATCCAGGCAAAAAGTTCTTCCCGATCCGCATGACCGGAAAACGCGCTCATGATTTTGACATTACAATGGACGGGTATTTCTTCCCCAAAGATCCGAAGCGTTGGTTCGCCGTCCACCAAACGCCGGCCGCGCGTGCCTTCGGCCTGATATCCGGCAATGAGAATAGTATCGGCGGGATTTTTCAGGCGATGGTACATGTGATGCAGGATTCTTCCGCCAGTCATCATCCCGCTGGCAGAGATGATAATAGCGTTCCGCTTTATTTCGTTCAGTGACTTCGAGTGTTTTGAATTTTTTACAAACACCAGCATGTTCGTTTCCATCTGCCGGGCGAATTCCGACTGGGTAATTTTGACTTTATGGTATTGTGGGAATTTGTAATAAAGGTAAGTGGCAGAGGTTGCTAACGGACTGTCAATGTAAACGGGAACATCAGGAATTTTATCTTCCTCCATAAGCACATGCAGGTAATGCATAAACATTTGAGTTCTCCCTACCGCGAAAGCCGGAATTAGGAGCACACCGCCGTTTGCGACTGTGTCGCTAACAATTTGCTGAAGTTCAGCAGCCGGGTTTCCCATTGGGTTATCCTTGTTTCCATAAGTGGATTCAATAAAAAGAACGTCCGCCTCCTGTACAGACGCCGGAGAATTCAAGATAACATCGTGGGTCCGGCCAAGATCGCCAGAAAAAACTATTTTTTTTCTCTGATTATCGCCTTTGATAAACATCTCGGTGATTGCGGCGCCTAACAAATGCCCGGCGTTCCTGAATATAATTTCGATCCTCTCATTTATTTTCACATTCACATTGAAGGGGTATTCCCGAACAAGTGAAAGAACTTTTTGAGCATCTTCCGTGGTGTAGAGTGGCAAGGGATTTTCGTGTCTTGAATAGTGTTTCTTAGCGGCAAAAGCTGCTTCTTCCTCTTGCAATTTTGCGGAATCCAACAACATGAGCTCCATTAAATCGGCAGTAGGTTCCGTGCAGTACACGGGGCCATTAAATCCTTCTTTCACCAGTTTTGGCAAGTAACCAGTGTGGTCGATATGCGCGTGACTGATCACCACTGCGTGAATGGTCGCGGGGTCAACAGGACATACTTCCCAATTTCTCAGGCGAAGCTCCTTTAATCCCTGGAAAAGACCGCAATCAAACAACAGCCTGAAGTCACCGATATCGAGCAGAAACCTGGAGCCGGTTACCGTTTCCGTCCCACCCAAGAATTTTACTTTTACATTCATCGTTTTTGTTTAGCGTTGAACAGTGTTGTTAACCCTAAAGATAAGAATGGAATTATGCTGTTAATGAAATTTGCAGTTCGTGAAAAGAATAAATAAGAACATCGTGCAAGGGGAAGGCGTCGAGCTCCTGGTGAATAGATTTTATGATAAAGAACAGCGGGATGATTTATTGAGCCTGTTTTAAGGACCTCGACTGGCCGACTCATTTACTGGGTCACGTATAAGTCTGGTCATTGGTGCTTTTGGGGGATCAGACCTACAGCGGAAATCCTTTGCACAAACACATTCGACTCTCCGTCAGTACGACGAATTTTGGACGGTGGCTAAAACTGTTTGAAGAAACGGTCAACGAAAATTTTGAGGGGTGAAAAGCCAATGAAGCAAAATCCGGGGCAAGTTCAATCGCCGGAATTTTCAATTTTAAATAGGTTTGAATAATTAATAAAGGGGCGTCATGTAAATGGCTTCTTGACCTCAATGGCTATTTTACCGAGTACTTTTTCCTTCTCTTTAGCCTTAAACGCCTCTTGCGTTTGCTGGAGGGAATAAACATTTGCAATGTTCACCTTTAAAACGCCGGTAGTTATGAGATCCGTTATCCTTCCAAGCTTTTTAGAATCTACCTTTGTGGTTTCAAGCGTCGAGCGGACATGATACTTTTTCATAAGGGCTTCATCGGGCAGCGAAAGCATCGAAACAACGTGACCATTCCGCTTGAGCACCCGAAACGATTTCTTGTAAGTCTCACCCCCAACTGTGTCCAAAACCGCGTCAAAATCTCTTAGTAAATCCTCGAAGTTTTCACCTTCATAATCGATAACCTGATCGGCGCCTTGCCTCTTAACGTAGGCGACTCCGGATCCACTGGCAGTGGTAGCGACAAACGCGCCAAGGTGTTTCGCCAGTTGAATTGCAAAAGTCCCAATGCCGCCCGAGCCACCATGGATAAGGATCTTCTCACCCTGTTTTAATTTCAGGTGCTCGACAAGTGCCTGGTACGCGCTGCAAGCCGCTAGTGGAACGGCGGCCGCTTCTGTGAAGGTCAGATTATCGGGCATTTTCGCTATCAGTTCCTGGGGGGTTACAGCATATTCGGCAAATGCGCCGGTCCCTTTTTTAATTACAGCGGCTTGTCCATAAACATTGTCTCCCACCCGAATGTGCTTTACGTTTTTTCCAATTTCAACTACGGCTCCCGCCAGATCAAACCCAGGCGTAAGAGGGTTTTCATCTGCGTGATCATAAGATGGGTCAGTCAGTAACAACTTGGAGTCAATTGGATTGATGCTCGCAGCATGTACTTCGATCAATACTTCTCCCTTTCCCGGAAACGGAATGGGAGCGTCTTCGAGTTTTAGCACCTCAGGCCCGCCGTGGGCGTGGGCTTTTACAGCTTTCATTATTTGATTTGGATGGATTTTTTTGGTTTGGCTGCAGCAACATTTTTCTTCGCTATCGATAGCTTTAAAACACCTTCCTCATACTTTGCTTGGATATCTTCCTCATTGGTATTCGTCGGCAAATTAAACGAACGGGAAAAGGAGCTATAGCCAAATTCACGTCGGGTGTAATTATCGTCCTTCTTTTCTGTGTCATGTTTGCTTTCCGCTGAAACCGTCAGCATGCCTTCGTCTACGGAGATGTGAAAATCCTTCTTGCTAAAGCCAGGTGCTGCCAGCTCTACTTCAAATGCTCGCTCAGTTTCTTTTACATTTACAGCAGGCATGTTTTGTTCTCTGAACCAGGGCGAGTTAAAAAGTCTGTCATCGTTAAACAAGTCCGAGAGTGAAGATCCTGCCGATGTAGGCCACGGAGAATGTCTTACAAGTGCCATATATATATAGTTCATTTAAATGGATGAAGACGGCTAAAAAGTAAGAGGCTGTCGAAACTTATTCAAGAATAAATTGGGACAGCCTCTTAGTTAGCCTCGCTCCTTTCGCTGGAATTATCCAGATCAAGTTTTGTGGATATGCTCTCAGATCCGATTCGAAGTCATCAATAAGATTCATCACCTTATAATTGAAATTTAAATCGTATCACTCCATCGAGGTAACACTTTCCTTACTGTAAATACCATGCCACTTCGAAAAGGCGGATTATTTAATTAAAACAAAAAGGTTAAAGGCGTGCGGTGTAGAAATATTTGGATATGGGGAGGCACTTTGTGAAAAAAATGGTCCACCTCCATAAAAAGAGTCGTGCAGATGCGTCAGAGAAATGACATGCAAAAACCTTGCTAAATGTTACCCTTTATGATAAAATTTTGACAGATCGTTTTTCCGGTCAAAGACTACATTCCCCTTAACCATGGTCATCTGTATTTTAATGTTGTTATCAAAAATAACGATATCGGCATCCATTCCTTTTGCCAATGATCCTTTGGAATGTGATACGTTTAAAATTCGCGCAGGCGTTGCTGTCATCATTTTCACAGCGTCGGCCAGCGGGATCTCAGCCGTGGTGATCATCGTTCTCACCAACCGGTCGGCAGTGGCCACACTTCCAGCGAAGGAACTTCTATCTGGAAGTTTCGCAACACCATCCTCCACAATTACCTTCAGGCCGTTGGAAAGGCTTCCCAACATGCTGTCACCGGGAGGCATTCCTGCCGCACGCATTGCATCTGTGATCAACGCGGTGCGGTCCGCACCTTTGATCTTGTAAACCAGCTTTAACAACGGTGCGGGTAGATGAACGCCATCGGCAATGATCTCAACGTCCATTTCGTCAATAATGAAGGCGCTTTCGATAACACCAGCATACCGAAAGGCATTTTTTCGTGTCACTCCCGACATCGCCGAATATAGATGGGTCGCCAATGTGTAACCATTTTCGAAGGCGACGATAACCTCTTCGTATATTGCATCGGTATGGGCCAAGGCTGGTAGAATATTCCTGGATCGCAGGAAGCGTCCGAATTCAATGGCGCCGTTCAACTCCGGCGCCGCGCTCCACCGTTTTACGGAAGAGGAATGCGATAATATTTTCTCATATTCTGCCGGATCCGGATCTCTGATAAACCTCGGATCCTGCGCGCCGCGTTGACTCATAGCGAAGTACGGACCCTCAAGGTGCATGCCCAAAAACTGAGATCCCGTTAAATTTTTTTCATTCGCACGTTCATACACCGCCAGCGTATGCAATATCTCTTCCTGTGAACTAGACAACGTGGTGGGTAACATGGACGTTGTTCCATAACGCGCGTGCAATGCCGCGATCTCCAAGAACGCCTCTTCGGTCGCATCCATGAAATCATATCCACCGCCACCATGTACGTGAATATCGATAAATCCAGGCGCTATGAAATTTCCGCCCGCATCAATTTCCAGCGCGTCGCTGACCTCAGTCAAGTGAGTGCCCACTTCAGCAATTTTATTACCGTCAATCAAAACGAACCCGCCGGGAACAATCCGGTGGGGTGTAATAATCTTACCATTAACTATTTTTATTTTTTTCATTTCTAATTCAACGAGGGCAGCCTCTTGACTGCAATCAATTGGTCCCAGCCCATTTTCTCAATGCATATCCCCTAAACGCGTAGAACACGAGGTAAAGATAACAAGGGAACAGGACCCAATACGCCAAACGCTCGTTGAAGATATCGGCAAAATACCCATAGAACAACGGCATAATCGCATTGCCACATAAACCCATGATCATCACCGAAGCGCCAAGCTTCGTAAATTTTCCCAAGCCGTCCAGTGCCAGTGGCCAGATGCCGGCCCACACCAGCGAATTGGCAAATCCCAGCAAGACCACCATCCAGATGGAGACGTCAGCCGCGTGATTTAAAAAGGTTACCTGGCCACTGGAAACCTGAATCAGTACGGTGAGCAACGCCCCGGATAGTGTACAAAACCGCAGTGCAGTGAGCTGACTTATATACGCCGGGATACAGACTATGCCGAGAATATAGCCGCAAATAGTGGCAAATAATGTATAGGAAGGGAAAACCTTTGCTTCCAGAAGATCTATCTGCATGGAGTTTGCGTAACCGATGATCGTATCAATGGCTATCACCTGCGTTCCGACGTGCAGAAAAATTGCCAGTGCCCCCAAGATCAAATGAGGAAACTCAAAGATACTTTTTTTGGAAATGTTGGCTGAAGCAACCTCTGGTGTCTCATGCTCGGTATTTATTTCAGGCAAAGGGGAAAATCGCACGAACAGTCCCAATCCAAATAACACGGTACCCACACACGCATAAGGGACTATCACCCTGCGGATAAACTCGTCGAGGGCTGCATCTTTTTGCGCTTCATTCATTGTACTTAGCTCTTTGAACAACTCCGTATCCGTGGCCTTTAAGATCACGGCGGCAAAAATCAACGGTGCGAGTATACCGGCTCCCTTATTGAAAATGCCCATAATGCTGATACGCTGGGCAGCACTTTCCTTTGGACCAAGGACCGTGATATAGGGATTTGCCGCCGTCTGTAAAATGGCCAATCCCACGCCGATGGTGAATAAACCCAAAAGGAAAATTTCGTAAGTCCTTGTGAGTGCCGCGGGGATAAAAATAAAAGCGCCGGCAGACATCGCTAGAAATCCAATGAGCATTCCCTTTTTGAAACCCGACCTTTTTAACAGGTAAGCGGCCGGTACTGAAACGAGAAAATAGGAAATATAAAACGCAAAGGTCACCAGGTACGATTGAAAGTTGGTGAGTTCACAGGCAATTTTAAAATATGGTATCAGGATCGCATTTACCCATGAAACAAAACCAAAAATAAAAAATAGCATCCCGATGATGAATATAGAAATCCAGGTATCACGGGGACTGAGACTCTTAGCGTCGATGGAAGCTGCAGCAGTCTTGTTCATCCTTTGGTGATTGAATGCCTTGGGGCGAGCTGTGAAGCAGAGGCTTCATCCAAAAACAAAAAACAATGGGGATGGCGTTGCAGCATGCTTGCGGGAAATAGATTATCCACTTTTTGATCAATGGTATTCTTTACGGCCAGCGCCTTTCTTTCATCCGGCACCGAGCACACGATATATTTTGATTTCATGATCTGCCGAATGGACATACTAATGGCCTGGCGCGGAACCTCGTCCATCGTATTGAACCACCCCTCACCTAGCTGCTGCTGTCTGCACTGCTCATCCAGATCAACGATTATATACGGCCGATCAGTCTCAAAATCTGCAGGCGGATCGTTGAAGGCTAAATGCCCATTCTCGCCAATTCCAACAAGGGCCACATCAACGGGGTGATCGAGAATCAACCTGCTTAATCGTTCGCATTCCCTTGCTCCATCTGTCTCGCCGTCGATCAGATGATATTCCTGGATGGGCACATGTGAAATAAATCTTTCCTTCAGGTACTTTCTGAAGCTGGCAGGGTGCGTCTGAGGAAGGCCAAGGTATTCATCCAAGTGAAACATAGTCACTTTATCCCAGTCGATTTGAGCTTCGTGAATTAACTGATGCAACGTTTCAAACTGGCTCGTTCCAGTAGCCAGAATTATTGTGGCTGCATTCCTTTCTTCAAGAGCAATGCGAAGTAGTGCAGCGGCCTTTCTTCCGGCGGCTCGTCCAAGGGCTTTTGCATTTTCGCTGACGGTAATGTGCATTGTGGCGGAATCTAAATTAAATTTAATTACTTCTGCAAAATACTATTTACCATCCATCCCTAATTTGAAAATTTCAATTCGCTATGCATTTCTTTTTTGTAGCTTCCTTAACTTAATCCTTTAAACACCCAATCACATAAAAACCTCCAAATGAAAGAGAACTGGAACAGACGAAAATTCATTCAGGCAACGTTGGGCGGTTTAGGTGTCGGCCTGACGCAAGATCTTCACGCCTTCAACATAACCAAATCCTATCCCGTGAAAGACAAATACCGGATTGCGATCATGGGAGTAAACGGTCGTGGCCTTGATCATATTCGCGCCTATCTCAAGGATCCCAAGGCGGAGCTTGCATACATTTGCGATGTTGATCAGACACCCCTGGCAAAGGCCATGGCGACAGTCGCTACAGCAGGCGCGAAAGCAAAGTCTGTGTCCGACTTCCGGAGAGCACTTGACGATAAATCAGTCGACGTTCTCTCAATTGCCGCGCCCGATCATTGGCATGCGCCAGCCGCCCTGCTGGGTTTAAAGGCTGGCAAGCATATCTATGTTGAAAAACCTGGCAGTCATAATCCAGCGGAAGCTGAACTGCTGGTGGAGGCGATGGCAAAATATAACGACAAAGTAGTACAAATGGGAAATCAGCGGAGGTCGTGGCCAGCGGTGAAAGATGCCATCAAATCGCTGCACAATGGGGTCATCGGCCGGGTATATTATGCCCGTACCTGGTACACGAACACACGACCCAGCATTGGCAAGGGAAAAAATATTGCTGTGCCGCCAAATCTCGACTATGAATTATGGCAGGGTCCCGCGCCAAGACAGCCATTCAAGGATAATCTAATTCATTATCACTGGCACTGGCGGTGGAATTGGGGAACGGGCGAAATTGTGAACAATGGAACGCACTTCATTGACCTGGCCCGTTGGGGCCTTCAGGTTGACTATCCCACAAAGGTATTCTCCACCGGAGGCCGATACCAATACCAGGACGACTGGGAAACACCGGATACGCAAATTGCTACCTTCGATTTTGCAGGCGGCAAGACGATTGCCTGGGAAGGGCGCAGCTGCAACCAACGGAGTATAAACGATATGGGGTCGGGCGTTTCTTTTCATGGGGAACATGGAACGCTCGAGCTCCACAACAATGCCTACAAAATTTATGACAACAAAGGTAAAGAGCTGCCGACCACCGCACAGACGCCCACTGATCAGGTCATCACGCAAACAGGGCCGGGCTTTGATCTTGATAAGGATCATTTTGCAAACTTCTTTGACTGTATCGAAACGGGCAAGACGCCTACTTCAGTCTACAGCGATTGCTACAAGAGTGTCCTGCTGTGTCATCTTGCAAACATTTCTTACCGTACAGGCAGAGCGTTACATTGCGACACCAGCAATGGAAAGATTAAAAATGATCCGGAGGCGATGAAGCTGTGGGCCCGTGATTATGAAAAAGGCTGGCAACCATCCTTAACATAGCGGCACTATGAACAGAAGAAATTTCATTTCAAGTGTCGTGACCACGGGAAGTCTATTAGGTTTTTCGGTTCCAGGGCTTGCTTCCTCTCTTTCCGCTCCCATTAAAATAGGAATTATTGGACTAGACACATCTCATTCTCCTGCTTTCGCAAAGTATTTCAATTTGACTGATAGCACGGGGCGGTTTCGCGTCGTCGCAGCTTATCCACACGGAAGTAAGGATATACAAAGCAGCGTTTCGCGCATTCCAAAGTATACTGAAGAAGTTATAACGTATGGCGTTACCGTTGTTGAATCGATTACGAAACTGCTTGAAATGGCAGATGTAGTATTACTCGAGACCAACGATGGCCGGCTCCACAAAGAGCAGGCGTTCCAGGTGCTGGATGCTAATAAACCATTATTCATCGACAAGCCGATCGCCGCTTCTCTTGAAGATGTCCTCGCGATCTACAAAAGAGCGGGTGAGCGCGGGGTGCCACTTTTTTCAGCATCATCCTTGCGTTACATGAAAACAGCACAAGCTGCGAGATACAACAACGCTATCGGAAAAGTGCTGGGCGCCGATACATTCAGTCCAGCCACCCTCGAGCCGCACCATCCGGATCTCTTCTGGTACGGTATCCATGGCGTTGAAATTCTTTTTACGGTTATGGGACCAGGCTGTGAATCAGTTTCGCGGTTTAACAGGGAAAATATGGATGTAGTTGTAGGCATGTGGGCGGACGGAAGGATTGGAACTTTCCGTGGTACGCGTGAAGGGAAACATGACTATGGTGGCACAGCCTTTGGTTCAACGGGTAACATGGTGCTCGGTCCCTTCGATGGATACGATGGTCTGGCCGTTAAGATCGCCGAGTTCTTTGCAACCCGGAAAAGTCCCATTGACGACATTGAAACGCTGGAAATATATGCGTTCATGGAGGCCGCGGATGTCAGCAAGAAAAAGGGCGGAACGAGTGTGAAGTTGAGCGATGTGATGGGCTAGCGTTGACCGCCGTTTGAGACCGAGCAGATCAGGCAGCAACTTTTTACAACTGATCCCCTGCCGGAAGGAGTCGATTTCGACAAAATTCCTTTCATTATTTTCGCCGTTGCGGAACCTGTATACAATTTTCATAACGTATTTTTAGGTAGAACACTAGGCAAAAGCATACCTAAAATTATGGGCCAATTCCGATTTCCAGAACTTCGACGGCGCTTTATGGTTTGCATAAAATCCCCCGTTACGAGGGGCGCTTTTATTTAACAAATTCACAACATTCGGCCAACATCTCTGCAGGTGATGGATTTTTCATTCAAAAAATCCTAATAAAATCCACATGAAAAAGATTTTACTGTTACTTCTTGTGACCATTCTGTCCGTGCCTGTGCTAGCGCAGGAGACAAATGTGTCAGGCAGGGTGACGGATGACGCCGATGGCGCTCCGTTACCCGGCGTAAATGTTGTTGTGAAAGGAACTACCAACGGTACGGTTACAGACTCGGACGGAAGGTATAGCCTTACCGTTCCAAGCTCATCAAGCACACTTGTTTTCTCATTTATCGGGTTGGTTACACAGGAAGTCGAGGTTGGCGGAAGGCAATCGATTGATGTGCCCATGAAATCTGATATAACGCAATTGAACGAAGTCGTTGTTACTGCACTCGGTATTGAGCGGAAACGCAACGAGTTGCCTTATGCTGCCCAACAGGTATCCGGCGATGCAATAACGACAACCCGGAATTCAAATTTTGTAAATGCGCTTTCAGGTAAAGTAGCGGGCATTGACATTAAGACAAATAATAACCTGGGAGGGTCCACGAATGTTGTTATCCGTGGATATAAATCAATTACAGGAAACAATCAGGCATTGTTCGTGATCGATGGAGTGCCTGTATCCAATGCTAACAATAATTCTGTACAACAGCGCAATGGCGGTACGGGTGTCGACTACGGAAACGCTGCTGCAGATATAAATCCGGACAACATCGCTTCGATCAACGTGTTAAAGGGAGCGGCAGCCACAGCGTTGTATGGATCCAGGGCAGCGAATGGAGTGGTCATGATCACTACCAAAAAAGGCAAGAAAGACGCTTTTAGCGTTGCTGTTAATAGCGGTGTTACCTTCGGAGTAATTGATAGGACCACTTACGCAAAATATCAAAGAGAGTATGGCGCCGGCTATGGCTCCGGATTTTATAATGCAGACTTGGGCCAAGGCGTCGGACCTGTCGTACAGTTTGACGCCGATGCGTCATTCGGTAGTCAATTCGATCCAAACCTGATGGTGTATCATTGGGATGCACTTGACCCTTTTTCCCCTAACTATCAGCAAATGAGACCATGGGTCGGCGCGAAGAATGATCCCAGTGAATTTTTTGAAACTGCGGTAACTTCAAATCAGAATGTTACACTGATGGGTGGTTCAGATAAGACAGTTTTTAAACTTGCGTATACGCGGGTGGACGACAAAGGGGTTTTGCCAAACAGCAAGTTGGAGAAAGACCTTGTTAATTTTTCGGCATCCTATGATGTAACCGACCGGTTGACTGTCGGAGCATCGGCTAACTATTCCCGCATCACAGGCATTGGAAGATATGGCACGGGTTATAACGGAAACAATCCCAACCAGCAATTCCGGCAATGGTGGCAGGTTAACGTTGATATTAAAGAGCAAAAGGATGCGTATTTCCGGAATAGGCAGAATATATCCTGGAACTGGCCAAGCGCCACGGGCGGCACACCTCCGATTTATTCCGACAACCCATATTGGACCCGTTATGAGAATTATGCGAATGACTCGCGTGATCACTATTTCGGCTACATGACCATGACTTATAAGATAACGGACTGGATGGAGGCTATAGGAAGAGTTGCTTTCGATGCTACAACTGACTTTCAGGAAGAGCGCGTAGCCGTGGGAAGCGCAGGGGTACGTTTTGGTGTTGATCCAACAATTGCGCCCCCCAACGTGCCCAGTTTCTATTCAAGATTTGACCAGTCCTATTCAGAGACAAATTATGACCTGTTGCTGAATTTCAACAAGAAACTTTCTGAGTCGTTTAGTCTTACCGGTTTGTTGGGTACCAATCTAAGGCGTACACGTCTTAGCTCTATGAAGGCCGCAACCAATGGTGGTCTTGTTATTCCAAAATTATATTCACTCTCCAATTCCATAAGCCCGATGCAAGCCCCGCTTGAACAATACGTCAGGGTTGGTGTAGATGGGATTTTTGCCAATGCAAATTTGGGTTACAAGGAAATGCTGTTCCTCGACCTCTCTGCAAGGCAGGATAAATCGACAACGCTTCCCGAAGACGACAACTCGTATTTCTATTTTTCAACATCGGCGGGATTTGTGTTCTCTAAAGTCCTTACAGCACCCTGGCTCACCTTTGGAAAAGCACGGGTCAATTATGCTGAGGTGGGAAATGATCCCGTTCCTTTGAGCTTGTATGATGTTTATGATAAACCTACTGCATTCGGCTCTATTGCCATGTTTTCATTACCCAACACCAAGAACAATCCCCAACTTGTTGCTGAAAGGACAAAAAGCATCGAGGCAGGAATTGAGGCGGAATTTTTAGAAGGGCGTGTGGGCTTTGACTTTACCTGGTACCAGTCAAATTCATTTGACCAGGCAATCCCCGTAAACCTTACCTCCGCTACCGGATACGTTTCTCGGTTTGTGAACTCGGGTGAGGTGGAAAATAAAGGCATCGAGATCTCGGCGTTTGCCACCCCTGTTGAGTCACAGAACTTTTCCTGGACACTTGGGCTGACGTTTGCACGAAACCGTAACAAAGTCGTAAGCCTATACTCGGATGCGGTAACAAACGTGCAATTGTCGGATGTTATCAATCCCTTACAAGGCAGTGTGACTACCAATGCTGCCGTAGGTTATCCTTATGGCGTGCTCAAGGGCACAAATTTTGTGTTCACCAACGGTCAACCTACTGTAAACTCACAGGGACGGTATATTGCCACAGCGAGTTCGGCAGAAATCATCGGTGATCCGAACCCGGACTGGTTAGGTGGAATAACCAATACACTTAATTATAAAAACATAAAATTTAATTTCCTCATCGACATCCGTCATGGCGGTGATATATTTTCGTTGGACCAATGGTACGGCGAAGGCACAGGCCTTTATCCCCACACCGCCGGTTTAAATGAACTCGGCGTTCCGAAAAGATCACCTGTTGCCGAAGGCGGTGGTATCATATTGCCAGGTGTAAAGGAAGATGGCTCCCAGAATGACATACGCGCTGCGAACGAGGATGGCACCGGTACCGTATTCGGATATCCGAATAGTCCGCCACGCGCATGGTACGTGTATGATGGCAGTTATGTAAAACTACGCGAGGTAGCGCTGACTTATTCGCTGCCATCATCCTTGATTGAAAATCTTCGGCCACTCAAAGGCATCGATATTTCCCTGGTGGGCCGTAATCTCTGGATCATAGATAAAAACATGGAATATTCTGATCCCGAAGAAACGCTGAGCTCGGGCAACAGTACAAACGGCTATCAGAGCGGCGCGTACCCGGCCGTTAAAACCTATGGATTCAACGTGAAATTTAACTTTTAGGAGCCATGAGACATTTAATTATAACTTTCGTTTCTGCAATGCTGGTTACTTCCTGCGTCGACAGTTTGGATGATTACAACATCGATCAAAAAAGACCAAGCCTCGCGCCGGCAGAAACATTCTTTACCGCCTCGATGAAGCAATTGGCGGATGTATTGACTACACCGAATGTAAATACAAATAATTTTCGATTGTATGTACAGCAGTGGGCCACCACTACTTACCTGCAGGAACCGCGTTACGATCTGACCTCGCGGATCATTCCTCAGAATATATGGCAGGCGCTTTATAAGGATGTAATTGCCGACCTGCGCGAGGCTAAACGTTTGTTGGAAGAGGACGAATTGCTGCCTGCCGAAGACAAAACGACAAGGTTAGCCCAGGTAGAGGTTGTTGAGGTTTATGCCTGGTTTGTTCTGGTCACCACCTTCGGGGACGTACCCTATTCACAGGCAATGGACTTTCAGAACCCAGTTCCTGCCTACGACGATGATGCAACGATCTACGCCGACATACTCGAGAGGCTGGATGTTGCGCTGGGATCGCTATCGGCAGGAGGCAATGGCTTTGATAATGCCGATGTCTTATACGACGGTGATCTGGATCAGTGGGTAAAGTTCGGAAATTCACTCAAGCTCAAACTTGGCATGTTGCTGGCCGATGTAGATACTGGCAAAGCAAAAGGAATCGTAGAGGCCGCTGCTACGAATGTGTTCACCGACAACGCAGACAACGCACGTTTCCCTTACCTGTCAGCGCCACCCAATAACAATCCATTGTCCGCGAATCTCAACCCTGCATTTTCATCCCGCCAGGATTATGTCGTAGCAAGTGTTATTATCGATAAACTCAATGCGCTAAACGATCCACGGCGGCCGTTTTATTTCACCACTGTTAACGGTGAATACAAAGGTGGAAATTATGGCTTCGCGAATGCGTACGGCGACTTCTCACATACAAGCAATAAAACCATAGCCCCGGATTTCGAAGCGCTGTTGCTTGATTATTCCGAAGTGGAGTTCCTTCTGGCCGAGGCTGTAGAGCGCGGATTTGCTGTTGGTGGAACTGCAGAGGAACACTACAACAAGGCGATAGAAGCTTCAATCGTATATTGGGGCGGTTCGAGCGGAGATGCAGCAACCTATCTTGGTCAGCCAAGTGTTAAGTATACCTCGGCCCCTGGCAACTTCAAAGAAAAGATCGGCGTTCAAAAATGGATTGCCTTGTACAATCGGGGCATCGATGCATGGACGGAGTGGAGAAAATTTGACTACCCAGTATTGCTGCCACCGTCGGGAGGTAGCGTCCCCGTTGGCCTGAGCATTCCGGTACGGATAATTTATCCGATCAACGAGCAAACGTTGAATGGCGTTAATCGGGAAGCTGCCGCGGCAGCCATGGGTGGCGACGTAGCATCAACAAAACTTTTTTGGGATGTAAACTAATCTAACCTATCCTACTCTTAAAAAAGCCTCCCCTCCTGGAGGCTTTTTTTTTGCGAAAGTCATCAAACATCAGTCCCTATGGGTGATTAATCTTCCGAACCTGAAAAATAGAATTTTGTGGTCTCCTGCTTAAATATTTATTTTCTTCAACTTTTGCGCATGTCCACGACTTGTCCGGAATAAATTCATCAATGTTTCCGACATTGTTAAAAATACCTGTTCATGAAATTTTATTTCGTATTCGCCTTTGTTTTCCTCTTTGCATCCGCTAATGCACAAAATTTTTCACCGGCGCTGCAGTCAATGGTCGATGCAGAAAACGCTTTCGCCAGACATTCAAAGGAAAAAAATACCCGCGATGCCTTCCTGCTTTATCTGACTGATAGCACGGTGTTGTTCGACAAGAGTGGGCCTGCGTGGGGTAAAAAATCATGGCAGGAAAGAACACCCAACACCAGTTTACTTTTTTGGCAACCCCTCTTGGTAGGGATATCGAAAGATGGGGATTTAGGCTTTTCAACCGGACCGTGGGAATGGGCTCCTTCCAGAGAAGCAAAGCCAGAGGCATACGGATACTTTGCCTCAGTGTGGCGGAAATTTTCTGACGGATGGAAATTA
>DASUTP010000222.1:0-4358 GCA_036374515.1 Chryseolinea sp.
AGCACGAAATACTTTGACAAAGACAAGCTGGACAAAACCGTAATTGCCATTCCGTTGCTTGAGCGAATACAAAAAGGACGACAATCAGGCAGCGACGACAAATCCGGTCAACGCAAGGATCCCAATCATCATCATGTGATAATCGACTTAAATCTACGTTACAGCGGAGGAGACGCGGAAGCCGGAAAAAAAAGGGAAGAAGCTGCGCGCAAGGTGATCGAGCTTCTCGGTAAGATAATACCAACAAAAAAAGAATATGCGAACTCGCGGGTCAAGACAGAAGCCAGCCAATATAGCCAGCAATACGTTTTTGCCTATCTGCACGCGGATGTTATAGAAGAGCTGGCCAAAAAAGATGCAACCCAAGCCAAAAACGACATCCGTAAAAGATGCATCTACCAGATCTGGCCGGATTTCGAAGTGCACGCCTTCACAAACAAATCGATCAGCACGGTAAAAGCCGATGCCGCTCACGCTTCATTCTCCGCCATAGGAAAAGAAATTACCTGGGCGGTGATCGATTCAGGGATCGACAGAAATCATCTCCATTTTAAACTGCACGAAAATATTCATTCCGACAAGACCTATCACCACGACTTCACGGGTAGCGACAATCCCTTAAAAGATGAAATGGGACACGGCACGCACGTTGCTGGAATCATTGCCGGCGAATACCGCTCCGAAAAACCGGGTATACGCGTTATCACGAGGCAGCGTGACGAGAAAGGCAACATCAGGTATCGTCAGCAAAAGCTCGAGCGAATATCGGGCATGGCACCTTGCTGCAAATTGGTAAGCATGAAAGTATTGGATGCAAGCGGATCCGGGCTCGCGAGCAGTCTCATTGCAGCGATTACAGCAATTCAGGATATCAACGGGTACGGCCGCGACATAAAAATTCACGGTGTAAATATGAGCCTAGGCTACGAATTTGAACCAGAGTGGTTCGCGTGTGGGCAAAGTCCCTTATGTGTCGAGGTAAATCGTCTTGTAAAATCTGGTGTTGTGGTAGTAGTGGCTGCGGGCAACACAGGATATGGAACTGTCGCGACAGAGTTCAGGGGCAACGTATCCACGGGACTTCCTTTGAGCATAAATGATCCAGGCAATTCTGACCTAGCCATTACGGTAGGGTCGACACATAAAGACATGCCCCATACATACGGTGTTTCGTACTTTTCCTCTAAAGGCCCCACCGGAGATGGCCGCCTGAAACCCGATCTTGTCGCGCCGGGTGAAAAAATTATTTCCTGTGCCGCAGGCGAAAAACGCTCTAGTTCCGAGAAAGATTCCGGACTAAAAGGTGAATACGCCGAAGACAGCGGAACAAGCATGGCAGCGCCACATGTATCCGGAGTGATCGCAGCTTTCCTGTCGGTTCGAAGAGAATTCATTGGCAAACCGGAAGCTGTTAAGAACATTTTCATTTCAACAGCCACAGACCTTAAACGAGACAGATATTTTCAGGGGAATGGTCTTGTGGACATGATGCGTGCAATCCAATCCATATAAGTCATGAGCACATTACCTTACCTCGAAATCGAATTTAAAAAAGATGGAAGCGTTCACAAACCGAAAGTCCCAGATGTCATTCAGTTCGTGGAGAAAAAAAAACTTACAGACCTCTTTGTTATTTCTCACGGTTGGAATAATGACATCAAAGAGGCCCGCGACCTCTACGGTGGTTTGATGAAGTTGTTTAGCGACGAACTTCAAAAACCCTTGTTTCAAAACCGAACCTTCGGTGTGCTCGGCGTTCTATGGCCATCAAAAAAATTTACAGATGAAGAGCTGATTCCCGGCGGTGGCGCCGCTTCGGTAAATAAGAAGTCGGAAAAACAAAAGCTCCTCGACGCATTGACGTCATTAAAAAATTCATTTGACCAGAGTGGAAGCACATTGATTCTAAATGCAGCAAAGAAAGCGGCAGAGAAACTCGACTCGACGAATAATGAACAAGCTTCAAAAGATTTTGTGGCGCAGATGGCAAAGCTTATCTCGGGGATTAAGGGAAGGGGTTCGGAACCCGAGGATAAAGGCGCGCGTGAATTTCACAAAGAAGGCGCCAAAGCGTTATTAGTTCGTCTCCGGGAAGCGAACCAAAAAAAGGGGCAAAAAACTAAGGGGGGCGCAGCGTCTCTGTCGCCCGCGGCCGGGGGGATCGGAAATAGATTCCAAGGTTTGATTGGAGGAGCGCGAAACTTACTTAACTACGTCACCTACTATCAAATGAAGGAACGGGCCGGAAAAGTTGGCAAGGAAGGACTCGCACCCGTGTTGAAAGAAATAAAAAAAACCATACCCGGTTTGAGAGTTCACCTTGTTGGCCATAGCTTCGGGGCGAGGCTGGTTACATCCGCAGCGGCAAATGTTGGAAAGGGATCCGTTGACACCCTCGTCCTTTTGCAAGCTGCATTTTCACATCACGGATTTGCCCAGAATTATTCCGATGGCAGCGACGGAGTGTTTCGTGTAGCAATCGCCAGTCAAAAAATCAAAGGCCCTGTTATCATTACACATACCCATAACGACACGGCTGTAGGAAAAGCCTATGCGATCGCGTCAAGAATTGGAAGACAAGCCGGAAACTTTCTGGGAGGACCTGATGATTTGTACGGAGGCATGGGAGCGAACGGGGCACAAATCACACCCGAAGCGAACAACGACTTTATATTAAGCAATCAATCCAAGTACAAGTTCGCCGGCGGCAAGATCTATAACCTTAAAGCCGACAGCTGTATCAAAGATCATTCCGATATTTGTAAAAAAGAAGTGGCCTTTGTTGTTGCCAAAGCAATTCAGTAATGGGTCGGCGGAAACAAAAGCCAGTGAGGTTATCTGACCTTGATATCCAGAGATACCTTCTTACCTGACTTTCGGATGTTGTTTACCCCAACCGTTGTGTCTTTTCCGCCGTGGGACAATGCGGGAGGTTTTGATGTTTTATCAAAGTTTTTATTGTTGGAAGATCCGGGATAACAGTCCCCGGCATCGCCCCTGTTCTTGCCTTTTTCCAGGTGTTTTTTTCCGTCAGCCTGGATTAACGTAACACGATATCGCTTTTCATCCTCGTTGGAGGTTGCATTTTCGTTTATATGCCAGATCAATAATCCCGACGACGGCAGAAACCGGTCAAACTTTATTTTTTGCCGGTTCTCGATCAGAAAGTATTCTTTTCCGGGATTTCCATCCTTCCATAGCTTGTATACCGTTTTGCCTTCCTTTACGTCCGCAAGAGAGACATTTTTACTGTTCGTCTTGGGAGTTTTTGTTTTGACCCAACCCTGATGACTTTTACACCATGATGAAGGATGCGCCGGCGTCAATCCCTCGTTGTTCCAGCTACCTCCCCCCATCAGACACCAGTCGCCAACGCCTTCGCTGGAGTAATCTGCATCATACAAATCGGGGAATCCAAATAATAAGTGTCCAAGTTCGTGAGCACAAACACCGAGGCGGCAGTTTTCAGGTACCGTCAGGTAGCTATAGATTTTTGTTTCGCCATCGCCGAGATATGGTCCACCTTGCAAAACCCATTTATGCGACCAAATATCGTTCGGGTTATCGTTTACCTCCGCGCCAGGACCTGCGTGAATAACAACAAAGGCATCGACATACCGATCCTTGTCGTTGTCGTATTTCGCGAAATTTACGTCAGGATTACAAAGCACGGCTGCATCCTTTGCCATGGTCCTTGCATTGGGAAACCGGTCGCCTGTACCGGAATCGCCGTTGGCATAAACCTTTAATGTTTGAGGTAATCGATAAGGACCAATGACTTCGCCCTGAATGTCGACGAGCTTATTTGTTACTTCGCTAAAATATTCACGAACGCTTCCGGTAGAGATTTTATTTTTGGAAAAAAACAGATCTTCGAAGTGTTTTTTTGATTTTTTCATTGGCTTATCGTCGAAGTCCACCAATACCACCAGAACACGCACGATCCCCCGCAACGGAGTTTTAGTCAACCTTGTATTTTTTGCAGTACTCAAGGCTGTCCCCAGCGGAAACGAATCTCCCGGGTAGATCAGTCCGTCATTAAAACCTGGTCGGCTTGGCTCATTGAATTTGATGTTGCTGGCGAAGATGGTTCCCTTAACACTTTCCCGCAGTTTCTTAATTTCCTTTTTAATTTTGTTTTTCAACTTAGGGTGTGGCGAAATTAAACACCGCTGACCATCATTTGATTGGGCTGCTGCCTGATGGATCTTAAGAAAATTTCGTAGTGTCGCGAAATCTTTTTGCTTTTTCATTGCGAGAGATTTGAATGATATTATCAGTATTGCTATTCACGGCTAGGCTAGTTGCTAATTGAAAAAATATTCATCGACGATTGAATTGATAGTTATTGAGGATCT
>DASUTP010000223.1:0-11131 GCA_036374515.1 Chryseolinea sp.
CAGAATATCCATGCTGGCCTTCTTCCATTGATCCTTGATATAACTGTCTAGATTGGTGTTAGAATAGATGATTTTCAAGGAATCCGTTACAACTCCCTTGGCAATCTGGTATACTTCTAACTTTTCAAAATCAAACATAAACAGCTAATCTCCCGTCCCGGCCCATGTGATCAAAAATGCGGAGAGGGGGGGATTCGAACCCCCGGTACGATTTTACCCGTACGACAGTTTAGCAAACTGCTGGTTTAAGCCTCTCACCCACCTCTCCAGGTGAAGAATACCCTCTTTTAAAGGAAGTGCAAATATAAATGTTGCTGTTAAACTATCGCAATGAGGATTAAATAAGTTTAAACCTTAACACGGGCACCGCCCTTTTGAATCAACTTCAATTTCTAAACTGTTGTACCCCGGACAAGGGCAGCAAAGGCGAGGAAGAAAACTGTAATGGTGATAAGAATGACGAAAACGGGTTTCGGTTTGTTCCGCCAAAGCAGATAAGTGACGACAAACTCCACGATTAACCCGAGCATAAGCTGTATACGAAATGCTATCACCAAAGGTTGGCGCCGTTTGGAGAAATTAAATGTATAAATTACACTTTATTGCTTGCGCCCGCTGGAAATCATGCGGAAGTTTAAATATACGCCATGGCATAACTCTTCCTGGACGAACACTGGCGGTAGAAACAGAAGGCAATGTAAATTGTCCGCGTTGCTAGCATGTCTTTTCGTGGGACCTCAACTGGTTGATTATGGAAATCGCTCCAAGGATTGTTGCCACATTTTTTATTACCGTATTGCTACTCTGTGGTGCCTGTGAAATTAGAGAAAAGGAAGATGCTAAGGCGCTGCAGGAATGGAGGGACGGCAAGGCTGCACAGATACGGACCCTCTATGCCGCGCAAGCCAATGCCCCGACCGTGGGTGCAATGTATCCCGTGCGATACAAATAAAACATCATCCGGGCGCGACAGGCAATTTGCTCGCAACCTTCGAACATTACCGTGCAAAGTTCTATCTTCCCTGAAATTCCTGTCCCGTCTTTCAGCAATTAACGCTTCTCCATGTATTTAGTCGTCATCTTAATTATTTCAATTTTATTGATCGTCGTGCTTTCCAGCAAAATGCAGATCCATCCCTTGTTGGCGCTGATTTTCGCCTGCCTGTTTTTCGGGATCTTTTCGGGCATGCCTGTAGGCACGATTGCAAGCTCAATAAATGATGGATTCGGGCAGACCCTCGGTAAGATCGGAATGATCATCGTGCTCGGTGTCATCATCGGAAAATTCCTGGAGAAGTCTGGCGGTGCGTTTGCCATGGCCGAAAAAATAATCCAGTTGATGGGCAAGAAAAACGTAACGGCCGCCATGAGCTTTATCGGTTATATCGTAGCTATTCCTGTTTTCGCCGACAGTGGCTTTATTATTCTGACCCCGTTAAACAGAAGCCTTACTAAACGCGCGGGACTTAGCTTTGCGACAACTTCAATAGCCCTTGCGTTAGGTCTGATCGCCGCCCATACCATGGTCCCTCCTACCCCGGGCCCTCTGGCGGCCGCCGGCATATTGAATGCAAATTTGGGCCTCGTGCTTTTCATTGGAATGCCAGTCGCATTCTTGGCAATGCTGGGTGCCTTGTTTTATACCGTAAAATTTGCTTCCGGAACGTATGTAGATCCTGCGCCCGAACTGCGAGAAGAAGATATTTCGAAAATGATGAAGACCGCGCCGGGCTCCTTAAAATCATCCCTGCCGATCTTCGTTCCGATTTTGCTGATCGTGTTAAAATCTTTCCTGGAATTCTTTGGCGTTGATCTTTCTCAATCGTTCGTGGGTCAAGTAATTAAATTTGTTGGAGATCCCGTCATAGCGTTGATCGTGGGACTTCTTCTAGCGTTTCTGCTCCCGAAAAAGTTATTGAAAGATCATTTGTCGACCACCGGTTGGGTTGGAGAATCGTTGCAGGATGCTGCAATCATTATTTTGATTACCGGTGCGGGAGGATCTTTTGGCATGATCCTGCAAAACTCAGGCATTGCCAAAACATTGAGCTTGCTCCTGTCGCAATGGCCAATAGGGTTATGGTTGCCATTTATCCTTGCATCGGCTATAAAAACCGCGCAAGGTTCTTCAACCGTTGCAATTATGACGACAGCGTCCATTTTGTCCCCAATGATGTCCGACCTTGGCTTTGACAGCGAGATGGGCCGGGCAATGTTTGTGGTTGCTATAGGGGCCGGCTCGGCTGTCGTCTCGCACTTAAACGATAGCTTGTTTTGGATATTTACGCAGCTTACCGGTGTAAGCGTCAACTTTAGTTTGAAACGGTATACGACCGGAACGTTTGTCGTGGGAATTACTGCGATGATTGCCCTCAGTATTTTGTCCCTGTTTGTAAAATAGACCCTAAGCTTTAAAAATATGAATTTGATTCAGCTTCAACATCCGTCTGCAGGCCGAAGAGTGGGGTTGGTTCGTGAACCCAATGTCATCCTGCTTGATCCGTCCGTTAGGTCGGCCTATCAACTCTTCAGCCGGTGTATCGCGTCTAAAGAAAATGTTGCAGCGTCCATTGAAAATGCATTGTCGAAAGAACATCTGGTATACGGTCCGATACACGAATCGAAAAGCGACTGGAAAATTCTACCTCCTGTTGACTGTCCGGATGATCCGGGAAAATGTATGCTTTCAGGAACCGGTCTCACACACAAGGCAAGCGCCACCAACCGGCAAAAGATGCACGAGCAGGAAAAGGTTCAAAGCCTGACAGACAGCATGAAAATGTATTTGTGGGGTGAAGCGGGAGGAAAAGCGGAAAAGGATGCGATCGGCGTGCAGCCGGAATGGTTCTATAAGGGAAATGGGTTAAATCTGAAAGGCCACGGTCAACCACTGACAATACCGAACTATGCCGATGACGGTGGCGAGGAACCTGAGATTGCGGGTGTCTACCTCGTTGACGACGGGGGTATTCCCTACCGCCTGGGTTTTGTTCAGGCAAATGAATTCAGTGATCATGTCATGGAGAAAAAGAATTATCTGTACCTGGCACCTTCAAAGATCCGGACTTGCGCTATTGGTCCTGAACTCGTGTTGGGTGGCGCGTTCGACTCAATTTCCGGAAGGGTGAGTATTTTCAGAGCAGGGACGCAGTACTGGACCCAATCTATTCGCACCGGAGAACATGCGATCACACACAGTTTAAAAAACTTGGAATATCATCACTTTAAGTATGACCAGCACCGTATACCCGGGCAATTGCATATTCATTTTTTCGGGGCCGATGCATTCAGCTTTGGAGAAAATATCAGGTTGCAGGAAGGCGATGTTATGCATATCAGTTTTGAAAATATGGGAAGGCCTTTGATTAATTATGTCGTTATCGATAAAAGCGAAAAAGAATTTCATAAAGTAAATGCGCTGAATTTTACAAGGCCTTAAACTCGCTTCTCCAGACATCATGCGAAATTCAGTATTCCTTGTTATTCCTTATCCGATATTTTTAGACAGCCTGCAAAAGCAATGCGCGTGACAGGCAGGCCAACACCTACGGGCGCACTGAAAATGGTGAAATTGCCGCCTTTATAGTCGCCGTGATCCCTTAATGAAAGTTCTGCGCTTCTTAGGAAACATTAAACCCGCTGTAACTTTTCAATCCCGTAGTGCCGGTGGCCTTCTTCTACCACTCTATTACAAATAACGACACGGCTTGCCCTTCCATGGGCGTTGATATGACAACCTCTTTGTTTTCAACACGCTGATCGCTGGGGCCTTCTATCATTTTCAGCATATCGGATTCCTCGAGCTTTGCGTATTGCGCATCGTCGACCGTTTGAGGCGATCCCATCTTTTTCCAAGCTTCGTACGAGTTACTGTTCTCCTGGTCGATGCGGTATTGTCGCACACTTACTTTTTCGGCATCGATGCCTTTCACCACGATGTCAACCGACACCTGGGGCGAGACGATGTTCAAGTCATGATAGTTCCAAACCATAATGGAAACCCGGTTCCCATCCACAGTAGCAAGCGCATTAATGTCCCGGTCTTTTTTCCGGATGCTGGAATCGCGGGCTGCCATCACGTTGTAAGCAATATCGCCGCTGACTTCAACGCGGTCTCCCGTCATCATCCCGAACATCCGGAAAACGTTGAGCACCGGTTTATCTATTCCATTCGTGGCCAGGTCACGATAGCCATTAAACCAGGGTTGATCTTCAAATTCAAAAGCCCATGTGACAGCACCTTTAAAGTTGATTCCGAAATGATCAGCAAGTTCATATTTTCTGGCGAATGCCGCAGCGGTATAGCTACTATACAACGTCCCATTGCGATACGCGTTGGCCGGGTAATCCTCTACAGAACAGGCTGCACATCCCTCGGGATCAGATTCACCAATGACGATAGGCTTATCCTTTAAGGATGGATACGACGCGACGATCTCAAAACCCTTCGAGATATCCCTTAACTGTGTCCCCAAATTCATAAGCACAATTGAATCTCCCTGGAGTTCGGGTTTACCTTTTGCGTGGAAGGCAATGAAATCAATTGGAGAGCCGGTCTTTCCCGTAACATAGTTTTTCCCCCCGACTACATGGTCTAAAAATCCACGAAGAAATTTTTCAGCCTTATCCCACGATGGGCCTGTACTATGAGGACCACCGAATGTAGCGGTGGGCAAGGCCCGCTTTACAGCATCCGCCGTGTAGTCATAAAGTTTATTATACTCCTCCGGCGTACCCTGCCAATAACCGATGTTAGGTTCATTCCACAACTCCCAGTACCATTTCTCAACTTCATCGCGACCATACTTAGCGATGCAGTGTGTCACCCATTGATAGACAAGTTCAGACCATTTCTCATAGCTCTTCGGTGGATGTGCCCAACCCGTAAAAATCTCGGTGTAAGGCGCCCCCGGTTTCCATTGGTGTTGATATGGCTTGGGTTTCGACGATAATGCCTCAGGCATAAAACCGATCTCGACCAGCGGTCGCATTCCCCTCTTAATGTACACATCAAAGATGCTATCCGTAATCGTCCAGTTGTAGATCGGTTTTCCATTTGGATCTTCGGTGTAGGCATTCGTAGATCCCCATTTCAGGGCAGGCTTCGCGTCGCCAGTAGTCAGTAAGTTATGCGCGCGAACATATACTGGAACGGGGCTTAGCTCAGCAATTTCCGATAAAAGCTTTTTCCCGTCCTTCATATAGGTATAGTTGGGCTCATCGTAGCCGAACCACGCCCACACCGGTGTCATCGGTCCCTTCTTTTTGTTGACGTCGACGCGAAGTGTAACCTGTGCCTTACCATCTTCTTTTTTTTCACATCCGATGAAAGCAAGAAACAAAAAAGCCAAAATGTTATATTTCATGATTTTCATAGGCGTTTCAACATCTCTAATTTTGGTTTTGCTGCCTCATTTAACGACCAGCAAATCATCAGGCATTTCGATACACGTTATCAAATAGCTGCAACGGGTAGTATATTGTTTGCTTGAGCGAACCTTGCCGTTCATCAATATCGGGCCGCTCACATTGACAAGTTGTGCCATTTTTGCAAGTTTTCCAACATCCGCGTTCCGGACAAAACCGCCTTCAAACGCAATAACCAACGCATCCCAATAGTTATCACTCTGGTAATGTCCGTCGTTGACATTGGTATATACTCAGGCGGCGCGCTTCGATTCTTGATTGTGCTTGCCTGGATTGTCAAAGGAAGTTATTTTAGCCAGGCCGATGGCTTGCGCACACAAGTGCGTAACTTGAGGTACGGGATTAACTGTCAATTGCCGTATACGGCAGGAAAGACACGCCAATCCCATAAGGTGATTTGTTTGGGGCGGGTAATAGTGTTTAAAACGCTTAACTAAAAGTTAAGTGCATTTTCGGGATCAGCGGGAAAATAAATGTCAACCTTACATTTATTAGAATGGCTCCCAAAAGCCCTCAGATCAGATAATTAAAAGAAGAAACTTTCTATTATGAGGACTTGTGTTGCACTTGTAGTGATGGCATGCCTGCTCTTGGTTTTTCAAACATGCTCTGATAACGATGTTAATCCCCGCCCAATTAATGAAGCCGATAAGGGCCTGCCTGCCCGCTGGGCGGATGTCACATTGCGCACTGTTCAGTTCACTTTTCCAAACTCTCCAACCTATACGTCCAGGAACCTGGGATACATTGGCCTCACAATGTATGAGTCTGTGTTACACGGAAACAGCACCCTGAACAGTGTTGCAAACGAGCTAAACGGCTCGCCGTCTTTGCCATTACCCCAGGCGGGTATGGAATACAACTGGGCATTATCCTTAAACGCCGGGCAGTCATCCATACTTAAAAGTCTGTACCCCCATGCACAGTCCGATATCGTCGCGTTGATAGATTCGCTTGAATTGGCCACCTATAACGAAGAGATCAAGACCACGCCGATGGAGGTGGCAGACCGGTCGATCGAGTATGGAAGGTCTATTGCAGCCTCTATTTACGAATGGTCAAAAGCAGATGGTGGTCATGAAGGATATTTGCATCATTTTGATCCTGACTACATTTTCCCCGCCGGTGACGGCTATTGGATCCCTCCGGCGTTCGGCCAGTCTGCGTCACTCTTTCCGCTTCATCCATATTGGGGTGAGAACCGGACTTTCCTTAGCGCGAATGCCGCATTGCCGGTCCCCGACATTATTGCATTTTCCAAAGATCCGGGTTCCGACAATTATAAACTTTTCAGGGAGGTTTATGAAAAAAGGTATAGCCTGTCGGAAGAAGAAAAGCGTATAGCCGCATGGTGGGCAGATGATCCTACAGAAACCGCGTCACCACCCGGCCATTCCTATAACCTTGCCACCATTGCTATCACGTCGGCGCAGGCGGATATCTATACGGCCGCGGAAGCCTACGCAAAAGTGGGCATGGCTGTTGCAGATGCGTTTATTTGTTGCTGGCGAATAAAATACACATATCACTCTAATCGTCCCCTTCCATACATCAGGGCAAACATTGACGCGAACTATCAACAATTCTGGCCGGAGCCGCCATTCCCTGCGTTTTCCTCGGGCCATGCCACGCAATCGGCTGCTGCAGCAAGCGTCCTCACCGGAATTTTTGGCGAAAATTTTCCTTTGGTGGACAACACGTACGCCACTCGTCCTCCTGATTTCGAAAACATTCAATACCGCTCCCGAAACTATCGGAACATTAAGGCTACAGCTGCAGAATGTGCTTACAGCAGGTTTTTAGGCGGGATACACACACGCCAGGACAATGAGGTTGGCGCGGCGCAAGGCGAAGCGATTGGCGGGAATGTGGCCGGATTGAAATGGAAGAAATAGAAGCAAATGTCAATGCAAAACTACGGACGTGTATCCTATACGTTGCATGACATTCGAGTGCTCGGTAAATGGCCTAACACTACATTAGTTCAACTGCAACTTGCAGAAAACCATCAGCCACAGTGGCAAGTGGGTATGGGACCATTTCCCTCGTATAGTATTTCCCTGCCCTTGTTGGTGTTCTTCACCAACAAGGACTCCGATCAGTAACTCCCCCTGCCGCTGTTGGTGTTCTTCACCAACAGGTCTCCAATGACTAACCCCTGCCACCTGTCAGAAGCTTTTAAGACACTCCAGCCATTTTGATTTCTGTCCAACAAATGAAAAGTTCGAGGGATTGGTTTGTTGGTGAAGAACACCAACAAAGGCGAGAAAGACGGGAAAGGCGAGAGAATCTGGAATTGGAGCTACCGTCACCATCCTTAACCAATGGTTCTGATCAACACTAACTTTCTACAGCGACCACCTTCTTATCCAAGTCTGGGTTGGTTGTCACTAGCACACATACCGTCCCTGAGCTCCTTATCAACTCCACGCTTCATCGAAATAATATAGATCAGCGGGATACTCCACGAATGAATCCAGTTTGCCGTCTTTAATCCTGTAAATATGCGCAGAGTCATATTTGAATTTCCTGCTATTTCTCTCAAATTCATGAGTAACTAATACAACACCACGGTGGTCATTTGCAACGACATCATTAACGGTTTCACGAAAGGTTCCGTTGGTTAATTCAATAACTCCGCTAACCCAAGGCGAAATGAATTCACTCCTTTTATGAGTTCCGGAGATTTTACCTTTTCCCGGTACGTTAAAAGTGATATTGTCAGTACAATACTTTAGATAACCATTTAAATCACCTTGTACAAAGGCAGCGTATGCTGCACGAATAGTTTCTTCATTTGAGTGTGTCATGTTTTTTGAATTTAATTTGATTTAGCTTCAGCCCTTCTACAACGCCAATCTACAATCCCCGTCGAAGAGATATGTGTATCAAATGATACACAAGACAAAAAAAATTAACCAAGGTCGATACAGATAATACCTGTCAGCAGCGATTGATGAGAACCTATAATAATTGCCTGCCCTTGTTGGTGTTCTTCACCAACAAGGACTCCGTCAGTAACTCCTTTTACTTATCAGAAGCTTTTCAGACACTGCAGTCATTCTAATTTCTGTCCCACGAATGAAAAGTTTCGAGGCATTGGTTAGTTGGTGAAGAACACCAAAAGGCGAGTGGGAATCACTGGAAGGACACCAAGAAAAACGAGCTATTGAATCTAATCGACCCTAAGCACACTTCAATCATCGTGCAGGACCAACAGTGGCAAGTTGGTATGGGAAGCCATTTCCCTCGTATAGTGTTTTTGTATAAGCTGCCCCGTGTCGCGCGCAATCATCGCGACCAATCCAGTATCCCATTGCTCATTGAGGTAAAAATTAAGACCGCCCATCACTGAACTGCTAAAGACCGTAATTCGCTCGGTCTCAATCTCGGGACGGAAAATGGAAAGAAGCGCCTCCCGCTCCTGTCTTTTTATTTCGTCCAGATCTGTATTTTTCGGCCTGACACTCACTACCCTTAATTTAGGTTCGATCAGCAGCAGCGTGATCTCTTTAAGAATGTCGAGCGCCTTCTCATTTTGCAAAGCGTCGAGATCCGTCGCTAATACGACTCTGTTTTTTCCTTGGTCTAAAAAGTCTTCAAACCGCGCCACTTCCGGTATGACCAGTACAGGCAACTTTGTTTTCGCTAATACATTTACTGTATTGCTACCGATCAATATTCTTTTTAAACCGGTAGCGCCTTTTGTACCCATCACAATCAGGTCGGGCTGATGAAGTTTTATAATTTCCTTTAGCTCCGGAACAAGACTGCCATGCGCAACCAACGATTCGCAATTCAGATCGGGACCAAATTTCTTTTTCAAATCCTTGACGGCAGACTTCAATTGACTCACGGCATCCTCCTCATCTTCACCTTTCTCAAATATGTTTACTAAAATGAGGTGAGCGGATGCCCTTTTGGACAATTCCGCCGCAAATGAAACGGCATTAAGTGAGGCATCCGAGAAATCGAGAGGGGCAATAATTTTTTTCATGGGAAATTTTGAATGTTAACGTTGGGTATTGAAGGGTTGAGCTTTTACGTTCAAGAAAATTATAACTTTATCTGCAATAATTTCATTTTGCGACATTCAAAAAACGGAACGCCTGGAGTTTTAGCGAAAAATCCATCTTTTCCTTGCTAAAGTAATTAATGCCTTGTGCAAATCTCCGCCCTTGTTGGTGTTCTTCACCAACAAGCCTCATTAAAACTCCCATTAACAAACAGAAATTCAAGACGTGCTCTCATTCTTCGATCATCGCTAAACGCATAAAGAGTTCGCGTGGCTAGTTTGTTGGTGAAGAACACCAACAAAGGCGTGACATCCATCAGAATATTGCTGACCGTGAACTTGACTGCAGCAAAAAAAAAATTGGCGTCACTTTCAGGCAGGAACTTTATCGCAAGCAACTCCGATAATACACCTGACTATATCTTAGCAGCTCAAACGTCTTACAAGAACTCTTATCAACTGATCGAACTTTCGGACCGAGAATCGACGGTCTGCGACTCTGCGGAAAACGAGTGTCTCATTGAAATTGAGGGGGCTGAAAGGACGAGGACAATGCCAGCGTTCACTTTCATATGCATGACCTTAATTGATTTCTGTCTCAGAAAACAGGGCGTCTGTCGCACATGGCAGTTGCGGAGCTAAATCAGTTGAGCTTTTATTATAATTTAGTTAAAGCCAAAATTGATGTACTATGGGAAAGTTGGACGCGTGGGGCCTTGTATTTATCGGTTTGCTGTTTTCTTGTGCCAATGAAGATCTTGACCCGAAGAGAAATCCTGGCGACACGGATCGACCGCCCGTCAGCAAAGAAATCTATTACAATTTTGAGACAGGAGGAATATTGGGGGAGAAAACTTTTAAGTACGACGCCAACGGAAATGTTATTCTCCAGCTTTGGGATGATAACGAAAATGATCAATACGATATCGGAATCAGTCCTGAGATAAGGTTTGAATATGACGCAGATGAACACCTTATTCGCATGAGCTCCTTCAACGTTGACAGGGGTAAGTTTTTTCATGAAGTTTTTACCTATGAAAATGGGTTGAAGGTTATGTGGCAAACCTTTTTTGATAGCTTTCCCGGGGCTTATCTTAACCATTATTACTATACCGGAACCGTGCTCGATAGTGTGCGGCACTATGCCAACGACGTTGTGAACTCAATGACTCCAGAGTACCGCTACCTGACAACGACACTGTATGCCTTTGATGCATTAGGTTCCATGACAAGGGAATATGATAGGAGGAACGGTCGAGGTTACGAATTTTCTTATGAGAAAGGAAAGTTAAAGGGAACGTGCACAATCAACATTGTTCCGGCGCAAAGTTGTATTATAAATGAGTATGATGTCGAAGACAGACTCATCAGCGTTAAAGAGGTCTCGCCTGAAGGGAATGCTCGTCCGAGGGAAGAATTTTTTTATGTCGACGATGTTCTGAGTGAAAAAAAGGTTTACACTTATTATCATCCTCAAAGCGATCCGAACACAAGGGTGAATGTAATGCTGATAAAATACTACTATTAGCTATTTCTGGTCGTTCACTACCGTCACAGCTGCCAAACTTGGCGCGACGGAGAAAAACTGGCCGCGTCAAAGGTACTCCGCCCTTGTTGGTGTTCTTCACCAACAAGCCTCAATTAAAACTCCCATTAACAATCAAACTTCAAGACGCGCTCTCATTCCTC
>DASUTP010000224.1:0-11886 GCA_036374515.1 Chryseolinea sp.
CCGGGTGACATAGATATTGCCCTCCACGTCGCATTTCATTCCATCAAAACCGAAATCGGGAAACTCCGTCACCAGTTTCTTATTAGAGATGTTTCCTTTTGAATCAACATCGAACCTCCAGATCTTACGTTGTACGCTTTCATTCACATACAAGATCTTCTCATCGGGGCTGAGCGCAATTCCGTTTGTGGTCCCCATCTGGTCGCTCAGCAAGACGACCTTCCCTCCTTTGTCAATACGCCAAAGCTTTCCAGTGCTCTCTTTCCAGTTGGGGTCTGAAGCGAAGATCTGACCCCTGGCATTGATACAGATATCGTTGGGTTGATTGAAGCCGGAATCATGGGCATATACACTTACTTTCTTTGATTTCATATTCACCTGCAGTATGTTGTGCCCCGTGAAGTCCGCAAGATACATCGTGCCCTTGCTATCGAATTGAATGCTGTTAGCGGTACTTCCGGAAGGCAGCGCTAGAAAAAGCTCCGCCTCGCCATTTGGTTTTACCAGTCCAATGGTACCGTCGCGCTCAAAGTTTACAACGTATAGGTTGCCATACTTATCGAAAGCAGGGCCTTCTATATTACCTGAAAAAATATTTTCCTTGGTAAAATCCTGGGCCACAAAGAGACCCGTTAAATCCTGGGATTGAGCTTCAATACAAAGTAAAGAAGCAATAAATATCCGGTACATGGGCTGAATTTTGAAGATTGAATATAGCCCTCTGCACCAAATAAAAAAATTGCGTACTGGATTCCTCGCTGGAAAGTAAAAAAAAAGCCTTCGAAATTTCGAAGGCCATTTGTTCTGATTAAGCCAATTAAAATTGTACAGTCTTTACACGGCCTGCATCATCGGATATTTCGAAGGTACACGCCCCAGTTAGGTTTTTCAAATTATAAACTTGTGCAAAGTCACCGTTTACACTCTTTACTTCGTTGTGTAAAAGGTTATTATAGCTGTCGAAAATTCTAACCGTCACCTTTTCGTTTTTCGCGCTCAGCACCGACACCATGAATTTACCTGCTTCGCTGGTAAGTCTTGATACACGTATGTTGTCGGAGGATTTAACATTCTGATAAACGATTTTTTCAACACGTTTACCGCTTGCATCGGTCAACTCGACTCTATATTCACCGAAGTTAAGCTTGCTTAAATTCAAGGGAAGAATGAATCCGCTCGTTCCGTTGATGGATGCCGAATGGATGATCTCATTGCTTGAATTGTAAAGCTTTACCTTAACGTCATTAGCGGTTTCGCTTTTGTAGATTACTCTGAATACATCCTTTCCCTTTGCAGATAACACCGCTAAACCTGAAGTAGTAGGATTGCTGTTTCCAAACGTTGCTACCGCGCTCATCAAGAAAAATGCTGCGAGGTAAATAGATTTTGTTTTCATAATTAGTTTCATTTTTAATTATGTTCAAATATACGGTAGGGTTACTGTACAAGGCCGAAAGTTGTAAGGAAACCGTATTTTTACATCGAAACAACGTTTGCACTAAATGCAACTGATATTCGAGAGAGATAACGTGTGAAAAATGCCATCGAAATCGATATTCATAAGAATTTTTTTTATACAACGATTGCGCTAGAACACCGTAAAAAAAGTGGAACAAATGACCCATGATCGACGAAGTGACACCTGTTTCGATGACTCACAAGCAGGCAAAAATGACAAGATAAAGGGCGAATTTTCGACAAATATTTCCGGTTTAAGATGGTTACCTTTTCATGGTACCCGTCAAAAACTTAAAAAGGCACCGTGAATGCACGCTGCCTTTTTAGTTTGGTAAACTTGTTATGGATTACTTGGTAACAGATTTGGTTTGGCCGTTGCCGTCCGTTACAACAAACCTGAAATTACCAGAATGCTCGCCAAGATTATAGATCCTCGCGAAATCGCCACTGACGTTTTCCCTGGTCTTATATATCACTTCGTCAAGGTCGTTAAAGATTGTAATGGAAAGATCATCTGTTCCTTTGTTAGGCACCGACAGTACATACCTTGTCGAGCCTTGAAAGCGCATGAGATGCATTGTCCTTTCTTCTTTCTTAATATGGTAGTTCACCGTTTCCGTACGGGTACTGATACCATCCTTTACCTGGATGCTGTAATGCCCTTCAGGAAGGTTTGAAAAATTGTATGGTCTTGCAAATCCGTCTGTGCTTTTGATCTTTTCAGAAAACACAATTCGATTTTCATCGTTCAAAATCAGAACTTTTACGTCTGATTGTTTGATTCCTTTATATAAGAGTCTAAAGGTTGATCCGTTTTTCAATACAGCCATTGTAGTACTTGGATTGTCAAACGCGTTTGCAACAGTAATACCGCTGATAAGCAGTATGGCTAAAAGGGTGTGTGACTTGTTCATAAATATTGTTTTTATAAACCTTAAGACGAGTCGGTTTCTCCTAAAGTTTCGAATGAAATCATAACGTTTTGTTAAATAAACAAAGCGTATACTCTTAACGTTAAGTCAAAAAAAAGGAAGTCTTTTAACGGAAAACCGTTTCAATGGTTATCAAAAAAGAAAAAAAGACAAGTCAACGGGAAACAGTGGAAAAGGTTGTGAAACCGATCAATTCAAATGAAAATTATCCTTGCTCTTTTGTTCACGTTCCAGCAGATCAATTTGGAATTTAATCCTGTTAAACAAAAAGTTCTCACGCTTTTCATCAGGAATAGTTAAAAATCGATAACGATCGACCACATCCAGATTCAATTCATTGGCTATTTGAAACAAATTAAAGATGGTAATGTTGTGGACGATATTTCGCCGCTTCAAATACTGCATAAATAGGTCATGCAAACCCGAATGAGGAAACGTGTCGGTAGCAAGTTTCCACAATCGCACGTTCCCACCAGGGTAAAGCTTGGATTTATAAGTGCGCAGCAGCATATCCATGCTGAAGATGTCTTTGCATTTGACGATAATGTCCGTCTCACCCCCGGGATAACGTTTTATGATGCTCTCCAGCTGCATCAGCGACCCGATCTTTTGGTCATTTAGATCGTGACTGAAATAAACGCCGAACTGAATATCATCGATCTCGGCATCCTGTAGCAACTGGCGGTACCTCGGTTCAAAAATGTGCAAAGGAACCAGTTCTTCAGGGAGTGGCAAAATTGCCAGGGGAAACATGGGGATATGAAGGACTTCAGACATATTGTGAAATAAACACCATATGTTTTATAAGGTTAATAGTTGACCAAATAATGTGATCTGACGCCGAAGCGTTTTTCCAAATTTTCAGCTCCCGGCAAAAAACTCAGATTGATAAGGAAGGAAAATCCGGCGATTATGCCACTGGAATGTTGAATTAAATCCGCGGTGGCGCCCGCAGTTCCTCCTGTAGCCAATAAATCATCATGGACCAGCACACGCCAGCCAGGCTTGATTGCGTCGACGTGCATTTCCACCTTAGCAGTTCCGTATTCCAGGTTATACTCTGCAGATCGTGTCACATAAGGAAGCTTTCCCGCCTTTCTGACCAGGATGAACGGGCATGCCAACTCATGCGCTAAGATAGACCCAAAAATAAAGCCGCGTGCCTCAGTGGATGCAATCGCATCAATTTTTTTTGAAGCGAACTCCTGCACCAAGGCGTCAACAATTTCTTTCCTCAGCGGCGGGTCCGCCAGGATCGGAGTAATATCTTTAAAGACTATACCAGGCTTCGGATAATCTTTTACGTCACGTATAGCACTTTTTATCTTGTCAGAAAGCTGCATGTTGTTTCACATTGTAATTTGATCGAAACCTAAACGACATATTGTAGTCAAATATAGGGCAAGTTTTCACTTTGCAAATCTGGAACACCAATGGTGAAGATTATAAATTTTTCTAAAAGGTTCTCAGGAGAATTAATCGTCGACATCCCAATACTGGAACTCTCGTCAGGCGCATATTGGATCAAAGGAGACAACGGCGCAGGCAAAACAACATTTTTTAGATCTCTCGCGGGGCTGATTCCGTGCGCAGGAGACGTCGAGTTTGAGGATGGGGTTTCTTTGAAGCATTCGCCTATTCAATATCGCAAACGTGTCGCCTATGCTGAGGCAGAACCGCTCTTCCCGCCATACTTAACTTCCAAAGACCTGTTATCCTTTGTCGCTAAGGCAAGAAACTCAGCTCCGGTACAACTACAACTTCTCACCAAGAAATTTGGAATCGATCAATACCGTGAAAAATCTTGCGCCACATATTCCAGCGGCATGTTAAAAAAACTTTCACTGGCAATTGCCTTTCTTGGGTCCCCGAAACTGATCATCCTGGACGAGCCGTTAATTACATTGGATGAAAATGCACAGACAATCCTGACTGCTATTATTGAAGAATATATTCGTGACCAGCAAGCAACCATTTTGCTCTCTTCCCACCACCTCCTGGAGAATACCGAACTTAAAATCGAAAAATCCTTTACTATCAAGGATAAAATTCTGATAGCATCCGATCCCGCATGAGCGCAATAATTCTAATGTTTGTCCGGCAGTTCTATATTGCTAATGCAGGCTTCTTTTTGCTGGTAATCGGTTTTGCCGGAGGATTCATGCGCAGCTATGACCACATTGCACTTGCAGAATTTTTTATCAGCACACCTGCACTGGTAACTCTTCCAATAACGATGTGGCTTCTTTATGCGCTTATGATGATGAATTTTAATCAGGAAACAGTAAGGCAAAAGGAGAATGAATTTATTTATTGTTTTATTATTCTTCCAATTGTCGAGCAATGGTGGATGGTAGTCCGAGTTGTTACGATCCAACTTCTTCCGGTTTTTCTTTACGCAGCGTTTTTGTGTTTGATCGGGTGGAAACACGGCCTGATATATTCCGTAGTCACAATTGCGGTAGGCATTATGTTAGTGGTTACAATAAGCGCATGCCATTTTCGCTGGTGGTTACATCATCCGAATTATGAAGCAAAGACATGGCTGATCTCACGGTTTTTGAACCCGCGCCTCACCAGGCCGTTTCCTCTCTTTTTTATCGAATGGATTGTGAGAAAAGATTTAGCAATGTTAGCTGGATCAAAGATTTTTAGTGGCTTGATCATTTGGGGGACGACGGCACTCTATAAAACAGATACCTACGACGTGAAATTGCTAAGCATTGGGATACTTATTGCTGTCACTGCGAATGCCGGGATTATACTTTCCGTTCACCGTGTGGAAAATTTCCATCTTCACTTTGTCAGAGGTCTCCCCATCCCATTCTTAAGGAGGGTAAGCTCTATCCTAATTTCATTCGCCGTCTTGCTGCTTCCAGAGACAATAATTTTAGCAAAAAATTTTCCCGCAGAACTGCCTTGGATTGATTGTGTCAACGTCATATCCTTTCTGTTTAGTATACCGATCTTTTTTTACGGTATCTTATATGTAAAGGATCGAAATCAAGATGAGATTATGCCTATCGTATTTTATTGTGTGATCGGGTGGTTCGTGCTTATACTTTTTAACGCGCCGCCATGGCTGCTTGGCATTGTTAACGCAGCAGCGGGTATAATGCTCTGGAAAAAATTCTATTATTCTTTTGAATATCAGACGAGGCAAACACCTCGTGCAAAAAATCAGACAGGATTACTTTCCGAATGATTCTACCTTGTAATCGAGATTCGTTCCGAAAACCGGGAAGCTGATCTTGAACATGGCGTAGAAAGAACGTCCTTCGAAGCTTGGCCGGTATCCCACTTCGGCGCCATACGCCCAGCTGAACATTCTGTTAAACCGTCCGTCCATCCCGACGCGAAAGCCCAACATCTTGGTCTTCAAAGGACTTATGCTGTAGGTCTGTGTGCCAAAGTTTGGACTTGCTGAATCGGTGCCCGTGTATACGATATTATCTGCTTCAACCCAGGGAGATACAAGTATATCGGCGTAAGCTGTGAAAATCAGGTCATCGATACCCTCCTCAAATTTGTCAAAATTAACGGCAACATTTTTGATCCAGGTCATCGAACCACCAACATACAGTCCTTTTGATGTGATATTGCTAAACACATCCAAGGTTTCTGTGCGGCCCTCCACGATAATAGTTTGGGGAAGCGACAACCCTTCTGCGGTCTTGAGATCGCTGTTGGTCAAATCCTGCTTTTCCAACGCACGCCCTACATCGGTTGAGCTATCCCACAGAATGCCACCGAGACGCGCACCATAAATCTTTCTTACTTTACAGGGAACTTCCGCGCTGAGCGGAACGCGGGCAGCCCACTTGTTACCTTTATAACTATTTTTATAAAGAAACATCTTTGTTTTGGAGCTCGCTTCAAAATCCTTGATGTGATAGGTCCCGCCGACTTCGAAATAGTTAAACACTTCAGCCCGGTTTTCAACATCGCTTTTCTTCACGGCAAGGTCACGCGCCATATCAAAAAATTGCTGGCTGTAGGTCTTTCTAAAATGTGCCCGGAAATCCAATTTGTCTTTATGATAATAAACCACTTCAGCACCGAAACCGGCGGTCGTGTTGGTAGAAGACAACTCGCCATACAGAGGTTGAATTCCGACGAAAAGTTTATTGACGGAAGACGGTTCATCGTATAATTCCTCATACGTTACTGCCGTTTTGTCTTTTCTTTCGCCCTGCGCAAAAAGGTTGGTCGAAAGGACCGCACACGCAGCAATGATCAGTAAAAAACGATGGTTCATAACCAGTTTAAATTGGGTACAATGCGTTAAAAATAAATAATTCCAAGACTAAAAATGATTCACCCTCTTTCAGGACCCTTCTGCCCATGTAATAACTGATTGTGAAAATTTCAATTACTACGTTTTTCCATCATTTTTTTCAGGTGCTCCAGCTCCTGTAGCTTGGACGTTATGTCAGCTTCCTTCACTTTTCTATCGGTAATGTCCTCAAACATGCCCAATACAGCGACAATTTCGCCATGTTTGTTCATTACAGGCACTTTACTGGTCAAAACCCAGGAAACCTTACCCTCATTATTTACATTCTTTTCTTCCAAATCAAGACGTGCTTTTCTGCTGTTCATTACGGCAAGATCGTCAGCGCGATATGCGTCTCCATGCTCTTTCCATGGCATTTCATAGTCGGTTTTCCCTACGAGGTCCACAAAGGATTTTAAGCCAGCTACCTGTGCAAAGATCTTATTGCATCCCTGGAAACGGAGGTCTTTACCCTTCCAAAACACCGCCCTTGGAATGTTATCAATAATGGTTTGCATCGTTTCCTGATCATCGCTCAGTTTGTCGAGTGTTGTGTTAATCCTTCTGTTGTTATAGGTAAGCGTGACCAGGTCCGAACAGGATTTCAAGAATTCAACGTCCTCATCGGTCCACTCTTTCTGCTCCTGGTTTTCAACGCATATGATACCGGTAATTTTACCTTCATTAAAGAACGGAACGGTTAGCAAAGATTGAATTCCCCGTGGGGTGAGGTAGCTGCTGGCCAGTTCGCGTGTAGCGGTATGGGAATGCGCATCTTTGGCCATAATTATTTCTTCGCTTGTCACAGCTTCAAAATAGCCGGGATAATCCTTGCCAAACCACTCTGCTTCCGCACCAAACTTCTTTGCGGCATTGTCGAAAAGCTTCTCGCATTTGAGTTTCTTTTCCGACGGAATATAGGACCATACGCCGCAGCGCGATACGACAAGCTGCTTGGCAATCGCAGCTGTCAGCTTTTCCAGTGCACCGTCCCATTTTCCCTCCTGGATATCTGCCTTCTTGGAAAGCTCGATGAGCGCCTGACGGTTCTTATTGCTGATATCGTTGCGTTTCTTCTCACTGTCGAGCATGTTTTGAATATGCTTCTCTTTCCGCCGCATTTCCTCCTGTGTCGCCTCAAGTTCTTCCATATTCTGACGCATCTCTTCTTCCTGTGCTCTCATTTCCTCGGTCTGCTGCTGCGTCTTTTCCAGCAGTATCCGGGTACTTTCATTTATCCTTACCGTTGAAATGGTCGATGCTATACTCTCCGCCAGCTTTTCAACAAGTTCTATTTCGTGAGGTTCATATTTGCCAAAAGTCGCCAGCTCAAGAATACCGAAAACTTTGCCATTCACTTTCAGCGGCATTACCAGAAGCGCATTGGGCTTAGCGCCGCCTAACGATGACGTAATTGCAACATAATCCTCCGGAATCTCCACAAGGTAAATGGACTGACCTTCGAGAAAGCTTTGACCAACCAAACCTTCTCCAACATCAATTTGTTTGTTCAGAAATTTCTTGCGTTCGTACGCATAGCATGCAACCAGCTCTAAAAATTTTTGATTGGCATTTTCCTCATTCAAAAGAAATAGTCCACCCTGATTGCTTTTTGTGTACTTGACAACAAATTTGATAATACTATCGAAAAGGTCCTGAGTCGTTGTAAATGAAGTCCGAAGCAACTCCCCTATTTGAGCCAGTCCTGATGTGGACCAATTCCGTTTACGATCCTCTTCGGCGTTTGCCTTGAGCTTGTCACGCATCGTTATGAGCGTATTTCCCATTGTGCCGCGTATGAGATCGTCGTCCAGATCGGCTGAGTAGTTTCCGGCTGAGATGGCTTCCATAAAAGTCGATAGAGAAGCAGCTCCTCTCTCTTGCCGTTCGGCAATGGCCGCCCTTTCAACTTCCATCTTGTCGCTTCTGTCGAACAGACGGTATAAGAAAAATCCGAGCGCTACTATAACACCGAGCAAGGCAAAGATCGAGATCCAGGAAAAAACGTTTAATGTTGCAGTGCTGCCTAAAATCTGGTCATCGATATAGCTGGTCAACCGGTCGGAAACACGCTGGAAGTCTTTCAACGACGCATCGACTTGCAGGTTCAAAACATTAAAGGATTGAGTGTCGATAACCTCCGCCGTGCTATCCGTGGCCGCCACGATGACCTGAGGTTTTGCCAGTAACCGCGCCTGACTTGCTTCTAAAAGGTTTTCAATGTTGTAAATATTTTCTTTAAGAATAGCTTTCAGCTCTTCGTCCTCTGCTTTTTCGAAAAGACCCAATTCTGTTTCCTTTCCATCGTACACGGCCTGCAGCAATACTTTGGTATTGGATAATGGTTCACGCACGTCGCGTTCGAAGTTCAACTTCGGATCCACGCGTTTAACATGTTCAACCCAGAGGTTCGACTGAGCCAACTGATGCTTGATCCGGTCACTCAGCCTGATATATGAAACGTTATTGTGATATGTATTTATTGCTCCCCGCTGAACTGCACTGATCAAGATCAAAATAACCAGACCTACGACGACAAATCCCAGCGTGAACTTCAGAGCACGGTTCCTCATGACCTAAAAAATGGAAGTTTAAAAAAATGCTAATCGTGAAAAGTTATGCATATTAACATGAATAATAAAAGTTTGACCGCGGACCCGCGACAGGCGGACCGGAGCGACGACGTAATAAAATTTATTAATTGATATTTTTTTGACGCAATAAGGAATGCTTTCACTTATGAAAGACAGGCAGGAAGACTGAAATATGCCTCTGGCAGCGTTTAAACTGAGGCCACGACATTTTTTAAAGCCTTCTTACTTGCTTGTAAAATCTGATCTATTATAGGATCATTTATGGCTGTGGAGATGAACATCGCTTCAAATTGGGAGGGCGCCAGGTAAATACCTTGCGCAAGCATCGATTGAAAGTAGCTGGCAAATCTTCGCGTGTCGGAGAGTTTCGCAGACTCAAAATCATAAACAGGTTTGTCCGTAAAAAACAACGTAAACATAGAGCCTACCTGGTTAATCGTATTTGGCAATCCTTCCGATTCATATTGCTTTTTTATCTCGTCAACGAGGTTTGTGGTCTGTTGATTCAGTTGCTGATAAACCTGTGGATTTTGCCTGAGATATTTAAGCATGGCAAGACCTGCAGCCATAGCCAGGGGGTTGCCTGACAATGTGCCGGCCTGATACACCGGGCCGACGGGGGAAATCGAATCCATAATTTCTTTTCTTCCGCCGTATGCTCCCACAGGCAGTCCGCCTCCGATGATTTTTCCAAGGGTTGTCAGATCAGGTTTTAGGTCGTACAACTCCTGAGCCCCGCCGAGAGACAGTCGAAACCCAGTCATGACCTCATCAAAAATCAAAAGGATGTGGTGGTCGTCGCAAAGCTTTCGCAAACCATGCAGGTAGCCAGGCCGTGGAACAACGCATCCCATATTCCCGACCACTGGCTCGAGAATAATTGCCGCTATTTCATTTCTGTTTCTGGAAATGATTTCCTCGATCGCAGATAAGTTGTTGAACGGCGCTATCAGCGTGTCTTTCGCTGTGCCTTTCGTTACACCCGGACTGTCCGGTGAACCGAAAGTCAATGCACCGCTGCCCGCCGCAATCAAAAAGGAATCACCATGGCCATGGTAACAACCTTCAATTTTTATGAACTTATCCTTGCCCGTATAGCCTCGCGCCACACGTATGGCGGACATGGTGGCCTCCGTACCCGAGTTTACCATCCGCACTTTTTCAATGGAAGGCATGATCGAACAAATCAGTTCCGCCATTTCCACTTCCCGCTGTGTAGGCGCTCCAAACGAAGGAGAATTTACCAACGCCTCCTTAATTGCATCTTCGATAATGGGATGGGCATGCCCTAGAATCATGGGACCCCACGAATTGATCAGATCGACGAACTGATTGCCATCCTCGTCATAAAGGTAGGCGCCTTTTGCTCGTTTTATAAAAACAGGATTACCACCGACAGCCCGAAAAGCTCTCACCGGTGAATTTACACCGCCGGGAATAAATTGCTGTGCTGTTTCAAATAGAGATCTGCTTTTTGTGAAATCCATAAAGTGAGCTGAATGTTTATCCAAACGGGTGGCTAGCGCTTTTCAATCACTACCATATTGCCATCAGTAAACTTAATAAAGGGTATCAGTGAATTACTTCTGCCCTCCTGGTAGTTTACCCCTTCGGTAAGATACCCGCTCACCGGTCCTTTTGCCATCGCCTCCTGAAAATACACGCCATTTTTCTTGAGCTGATTTCCCAAGATCAGCATAAGTTCATAGCCCATTGCCGCATAGTCGGAAGGTGATTTCCCGTGCGTCCGGATATATTTTTTTTCAAAGGCAATTGTCGCCGGTTTAGCCGGGTTTGTAAAGTTAGGCGCCGTAAGAATTATGGGAAGGGTTTGGAATTTTTCCAGATCGATGGAGGTTTGATTGATCCATCGTTCCGAGCCCAGCGCTATGATTTGATCTCGGCGGGTTTCCATGCTATTGACAATCTTAGCATATATCAATGCGTCATCAGAAGCGACAAAAATGCTTCCAAGACTATCCTTGTTCAGTGTGAACTGGATTGGATTTCGGAAGTCGTCAAATTCCGTAGGTGTGATCAGGACGTCGAATATCAGCTTCGAGCCATCTTTCGGCACTTTATGAGCAGCAATTACTTTTAACCCATTTTTGTGCGCAGCCTGAACAAAATTTGAGGCTAGTAATGAATCTCTTCTGGAAGTTCCATAAAACACCATACAATTTTTTTTCTTGGCGTACGAAGCCAGGAATTCGCCTGATTTTTTCCCAAGTGTTTCCATCGACGGCTGATATAAGAAGGCGTAAGGGCTATTTCCGATTAACTCACTGTTATTGTGAACGGGGTTAAAGGTATTGATACGATTTGCCAGTGAAAATTCCTGTATCAGCTTTGCTTCATCCTGAAAAAACGGCCCGATAATCAAGTCGGTATTCTTTAACTCTTCCGTATTCAGGATCGATTTAATTTTTTCCGTTTTCCATTCCGTATCGTAAGCCCGGAGGCTCAGTTTTACACCCTGCTTTCCCAGCGTGTCGACAGCCTGCTTCATCCCTTCATATAAGTCGAGCACACTTTGATTACGCTTAGGTGATGGCGTTGGATCCAATGTGTTGACCATGAACGGCAGCAATACGGAAACCGAATAAACATCTTTGAAATATGTGGC
>DASUTP010000225.1:0-7385 GCA_036374515.1 Chryseolinea sp.
GTGGACGTATTGATAGTAATGCCTTCGATGAAATCGAAATTGCCGTCCTTTTGCGGATCGTTCACAGGATTAAGTTTGTCCAGTCCTAAAACTTCAATGAGTTGCCGCGTGCGGACATTTGCTCCCTCCTGCAATTGCGGATTGTCGATACCGGTCCTATCGTCGCGATAAATAATGCGCAACTGGAATCCATCGCGTGACAACTGATTTACGTTCAGATTGTAAATGTTTTTCATCATCAGCTCCCAGGTTGGAATAATTTTTTTCGAAGCATCCCGGATCGAAACTTTTCTGGGGCGAAGTAATTTCATAAAAATGATCTCATCGTCTTTTCTGTTGGCGTAGTCATCGGAAGTTTCTCCGACTTTATAGGCCCGGCCGTTATAAGAATATTCATACGCCACGGCCAGCGCCTCATCGTTCTGAAGTTTGCGGGTGAGGGTTATGTAGCCCAACTGCGGATGGAAAGTGAACTCAGTGGGCGCCAATTTTCTGGCACTCGTAATTTTTTCATAATCGGTCCCATTGGTAAGGCCGCGCGCGGAGAGCGCGATATCGATGCTATCCCTGCGGTCTAAGTTATAGACAAAATTAAACAGGTCGTTCGCGTCATTGGCATTGGGATAAGTCGGGCCTTTTCGTCCCCCAACGTTCGAATTGTACACCGTACCCCCTTCGGCCAGGTCCATAAGGCCTACGACACTGCGCAACGTTTGAGTATCGTTATTGCGATTGAGCACATACACTTCAACTCTGGTGATATTCACGCCCGATATGATTTGTGGCGGATTGCCGATCCACTTAGCATAATTCTCCCGGAAAAAATGACCGAGAAAAAAGTGGCGGTTATCGTCGTAGTTGGAAGCGATGATTTCAAAAGGCCTTCCCTGGCCGGAGTTTTGTCCCCCGCCCAAGTTGATGGAAGCTGTTTTGCCCCGTTGTGTAGTAGCGATCGTTGTGACATCGAGCTTTCCAAACTGCATCTTGGCTTTTATACCAAAAAGATTTTGCGCGCCCTGTATGAGCGTGTTGTTCAACGGTAGGCTGACGTTACCAATTTCGAGTTTTTGAAGAATATCTTCTTTGTAGCCCGTGTATTCGACTTTCATATTATTCTGAAAATCGAATGAATTGTTGTTGTCAAAATTCGCGGTAACAGCAAGTTTTTCACCGATTTTTCCAACCACGCTCATGTTGATCTGCATATCGAACTCAAAACCACCGTTTCGCTGTTGGCGTATAGGTATGGCGGGATTGCTTATCTTCTGCCACTCTCCGCCGAAGTCAAGCGTCACAAAGCCTCGGGGAACCAATTCGATATAGCTTCCGCCAAAGATCCTGTCCAGGATGGGGCTGATAAAAATCTTCGGTGTAAAACCACGCCCGCTGATGGGGCTTTCGCCGTCTTGTGCCCGTGCCCGGCTTTGCCAGTAACTTTTGAGAATTTGACGGTCCTGATACTGTTTAAATTCCGAAAAGGTCATACTCGAAGTGGGCCGGTAATTGAGGTCTCCGATTTTTTCGTAAATGGTATAATTCAAGGCGGTATCGATCTCGACGTCGAGCTTCATTTCGTTGGGGTCCTTGAGATTGAAAGGTGATACCGGTGTGGTATTCGAAAACGGGTCCCCGTAACGGTCAGGCGCCCTGTAGATAGGCCGGCGGCTGGGAGTATAAGATTGATTGGTGGTGGTATCTTGCTGATTCAGGCGCGTAGAGTCCCGTTGTTGCGCATGCACCGACGGGAGCATGAACAAGGTGCTTAGCCAAACGAGTAAAAGGTGACCAAGCGTGAGCGCTTTCTTCTGGCACGTAAAAAATGTCAAACGTACTATGCGTTTTTGAGGGCCTGCTTAACTAAATCTTCTAAGGTAATGGTATTTCCCGATTTTTTCAGGACGGTATCAACACTTTTCTCTGCTGCTGCCTTCGGCAGACCCAGCGTGAGCAAAGCTGATAACGCTTCGTTTCGCATGGTATTGTGGACGCCCAGCGAAATGGCCGGTTGGGTTTCTTCCCACGTTTCTTTTTTAAGTTTGTCGCGCAATTCAATGATTACACGTTGTGCCGTCTTGCCCCCAATTCCCTTTATTGCCTGTAGCGACGCGGCATCTTCGCGCACGATCGCCGCCTTGAGCTCGTTGCTATTCATATATGAAAGCATAATGATAGCCGTACTCGGTCCAACACCGCTGACGGAAATGAGCTGCTGAAATAGCTTTTTTTCCGCTGTGCTGCTGAAACCGAACAAGACATGAGCATCCTCCCGGATGTTGAGGTGGGTATGCAGCATCACATTTTCCTGTTCTTTTATTTCGGAAAAAGTTTGTAAAGAGATCTGCAGCTGATACCCCACACCTTGGACATCTACTATAACAAAGGTCGGATCTCTATGAACGAGTTTTCCTTTCAGGAATGCAATCATGTTGAGGGTTCTCCAAGTCGGGCTTTAAACAGTTCAAAACGCAAAGAAAATAAAGATTTTCTATACATGTTATCATGTCTCAGTAATGCCAATCTGAATTCTACGAAGGGTTGTTTAAGTCGTTTTATAGATGGTCGTTCTGTTCATGCAACTGGGCATCCACCACGGCAATGGCAGCCATGTTAATAATTTCCCGTATGGAGCTTCCCAGCTGTAACACGTGGACCGGTTTTTTCATACCCAACAGAATCGGTCCTATCGCATCTGCGCCACCGATTTCCATCAGTAGTTTATAAGCGATGTTCCCGGAAGACAAATTTGGAAAGATCAAGGTGTTGGCACCTTCCTGTGCTAACGCGCTAAAAGGGAATGTTTCCTGCTGAAGCTGTGTGTTCAGGGCGACGTTCGCTTGAATATCGCCCTCTACGACCAACGAAGGATTTTTAGCTTTTGCAATTTTTACGGCTTCACGCGTTTTTTCCGGAACGACCCCTTTTGAGGAACCGAAGTTGGAATATGAAAGCATGGCAATTCTCGGTTCCATGTCAAAAAACTTCACCCCGCGGGCCGTTAGCTCAATGATCTCGGCAAGTTCCTGCGCATCCGGATTGAGATTTACCGTTGTGTCAGCAAAAAAGAATGTGCCACGCTTGTTCATGATGATGTACATTCCCGCGACGCGGTTCACACCCTCAGCCGTACCGATAATTTGCAGCGAAGGTAAAATTGTTTTGGGGTAATCTTTGGTGAGTCCACTGACCAGCGCATCAGCGTCGCCGTGTTCAACCATCATGGCCGCGTAGTAGTTCCTTTCACGCACCAGACGCAAACAGTCCTGGAAGGTCAAACCCTTTCGTTGCCGTTTTTTGTATAAAAGCTCTGCATAGCGATTTACGTTGTCTGTTTCATCGCGTGGATAAATAATGGGACATTCCTGCAAGTCGAGTTTATGCTCGGTTATCAGTTGCATGATCTCCTCTCTGTTGCCCAGTAAAATAGGTTTTGCGATGCCTTCGTCTTTCAGTATCTGGGCGGCCTTTAGCACCTTACTATGGTTGGCCTCGGTAAACACCACGCGTTTAGGATTTTTCTTCGCGCGATCGATAATACGAGACATAAGTTTTTGGTCGATACCGATGCGTTTCTGAAGTTCATTGTGATAGGTGCCCCAGTCAGTGATGGGATTTTTAGCAACTCCGGAATCAATGGCAGCTTTGGCAACGGCCGGCGAAATGGTTGTTATGAGTCGTGTGTCCAGCGGCTTAGGAATTAAATAGTCCCTGCCAAACCGGATCCGGTCAGTGCCATAGGCTTTCACCACCATATCTGGTACAGGCTCTTTGGCGAGGTTTGCAATGGCATGTACGGCCGCTAATTTCATTGCCTCATTGATCTCCGTTGCGCGCACATCAAGGGCGCCACGGAATATATATGGGAATCCCAGTACATTATTCACCTGGTTGGGATGATCCGATCTACCGGTGGCCATGATGATGTCCGGCCGCGTCGCCATGGCCAGGTCGTAGTTGATTTCAGGATTGGGATTTGCCAAAGCAAAAACAATCGGATCTTTTTCCATATTGTTCAAGTCTTCTGGCGTGATGGCGTCTGCAACAGACAAGCCGACAAAAACGTCGCAGCCCTTCATGGCTTCTTGTAACGTATCGACTTTTTTGTCCGTGACAAACTGCGACTTTATCTCATCAAGGCCCGTCCTGCTCCGATTCAATACTCCTTTGCTGTCGCACATGATGATATTTTCCATGCGGGCGCCCAGCGCAATGTAAAGTTTTGTACAGCTAACGGCTGCGGCACCCGCCCCATTGACGACAATTTTTACATCTTCAATTTTTTTTCCAATGATTTCCAATGCATTCAGGAGTGCGGACGATGAAATAATTGCAGTGCCATGCTGATCGTCGTGCATGACGGGAATTTTCATTTTCTGGCGAAGCTCCGTTTCGATCTTGAAGCATTCAGGCGCCTTGATATCCTCGAGGTTCACTCCACCGAAGGTCGGTTCGAGCGCTTTTACGATTTTAATGAACTCGTCCGGATCTTCCTGGTTGATCTCAATATCGAATACGTCAATCCCTGCAAATTTTTTGAAAAGAACGCCCTTGCCTTCCATAACAGGTTTGGCGGCCTCCGGTCCAATATTGCCCAGGCCCAATACCGCTGTGCCATTTGAAATCACGGCCACCAGATTTCCTTTTGCCGTATACTTGTACACGTCTTCTACATTGGCTGCGATCTCCTTGCAGGGTTCTGCCACGCCGGGCGAATAAGCAAGGGCCAGGTCAAGCTGAGAGGTGAGGGCTTTGGTTGGAACAACTTCTATTTTTCCTGGTTGGCCCTGCATATGATAATTCAAGGCATCCTGTTTTCTTATTTTTTTTTTAATGGACATGGATTATTGGTTAGGGGATAAAGATAATAATGGATAGGAAAAGATATTATATTGTTCTTGAGATATGGATCAAATACAAGGATTTCTATTTCCTTTGGATTTTTAATTGCGTTGCCGATGATTTCCTGGATTAAAGGATACGTGTTGTATGCTATTGTTTGCCTGATTGCCCTGCTGATTTTGGGAGACATTTACCTCATTCGTGAAAATAACCGGGTTATCGCCTATAATAAAAATCAGCAAGAGCAAACGGTAAAGGTAAAAACAAGCACGAGCGATGTTATGCGCAGTTTGCATCTCCTGGACCTTGCTGTGAGAAGCTATGCATTCGTCAAGAATCAGCATTTTAAGAATGCTCTCGAAATAGCGGTCCGGGACAAAGATCTCGCGTTGCGCGATCTCGAGACTTCGCTGCGATCGCAGAACTATTCCATGAATAAGTTTTATTCGCTTAAGGACTCGATCGAATCCTATGTGGTGAAGGCCAGCCATATGATTGATCTGCTCGATAAAAACGATCACCCGGCATTTGTAAAATTTCTTGAGATGGATCCGGGCTACCAGGTGTGGCTTCAATATCAAAAGTTTTCAAAAGATGTTTACGCATTCGAGGATCAAATTGCCGTGGCGGCCAAACTTCAGTATGATGCGGCCCTGGATAACATCTACTTATTGCAAATAGTCCTTTTTTGTCTTGCTGTACCTACGCTGGCCTATACTGCTTACTACACAAACAGAACCATTCTTATCGCACAAAAATTGCGAAAATCGGAGGAGGAGAAAGCCAAAATCCTCGCCGAACAAAATCAGTTGCTGGAACGCACCGTCCATGAAAGAACTTTGGAGGTAATGGCTCAAAACGAAGAGATCACGGCCCAGAACGAAGAAATCGGATTACACAACGAGCGACTGCAGGAGGCAAAACTGACGATCGAACGACAAAATAAATTTATCCAGGAAAAAAATGAGCAACTGTCAACCGAAGTGGAGCGGCAGACACAAAGTTTAAAGCAGGCAAACGCCGATTTGATGGATCACAACAGCAGGCTTGAACAATTCGCATTCATAATTTCTCACAACCTACGCGCTCCGATGTCGAGGATCATCGGGCTATCGTCGATCTTGGATTTTACAAAGGACGCGGGTGAGATTTCCCAGATCGCCCGGATGATGACGAAATCTTCGCAGGACATGGATCAGATCATGAGGGATCTCACCGACATCTTAGGAGTTCAAAAGATGGATGTCGGATCCATGAACAGACTTGGATTGGACGCAATACTATCGAAAGCAACCGCCACACTTGAGGATGAAATCAAGGCTTTCGAAGCGAGTATTTTTGTGGATTTCACGGAAGCGAATAGTGTGTTGGGAATTTCTGGTTATCTGGAAAGTATTTTTTACAACCTCATAAGCAATGCCATTAAATACAGACATCCAGGTAGGAAACCCCACATTATGATTCGCTCGCAACGCCAAGGTGATTTTGTACAAATCGATTTTACCGACAACGGATTAGGGGTCGACCTAGACACGCACAAAGAAAGTCTGTTTAGCCTCTACAAGCGGTTTCATTTTCATGTCGAGGGGAGGGGATTGGGACTTTATCTTGTAAAGACCCAGATAACCGCCTTGGGCGGAAATATCGACGTACAAAGCAAGGAGGGCGACGGCACCGTGTTCACGCTCTGGATTAAAAGTGCAGAAAGTGACCAGGCTATAGAGCAAGATCTTCGCTCGTCTTGAAAGACCAGAGAATCGTTTCCAGCTCCCGCATGAATTCACGTTTATCCTTGCCGGGCGCAAATGCAAATCCTTCGATATAATAGATCAGACCTTGCGCCTGGTCCGCGATTGCGTATCCCACAAAAGGACCTCCCATGGTCCGGTTGTTGGTTCTCCATAACCCTCGTATCTCCATGGCAAAATGGTCATTAAAGTTTACCTGTCGCGTTAATAACTCAGCATCTTCCCTTTCAATTACCAGATAGCTGATCGGGTTCTTAGGGTCTTCAAACAGATATTTTTTTGCCACAGCGTCCCGCCATGCCGCTATGCTGTCGGGTAAGAATTGGTACTCGCTCTCATAAGGCTTCCAGGTAATAAAAATGTCCCTGTCTTTATCCGGGTCAATTTTCCGGAGCCAGATGAAATCTTTTTGCTGATTAGCCAACTTATATCCTACAGGCACATTGATGTCAACCTTTTGCTCTCTCCTCAAAAAAGCAGATATCCCCTCCGTTGATTTTTTAGTAAACAGGCTTTTCGCAAGCCGTTCCCGTTCAATGCTATTGAAGTGATCGATTATTTTCTTGCCGTTTTTTTCCAGATGACGGATAAGATTTTTTTCAGTATCGCCAAACAGGTACATCACCTCCTGACCCCGTGCATATTCATCCTTGATGGAAGATATGTAAAAGCCCGTATCCTGTTTGATCCTTGCGATGGTTTCGGGGCTGATGGTTTCTTTTATGGTCCGCGAACCCCTCGTATTCTGATCTAAAGTAAAAACATAAACGAGGTTCGTGAGTTGAGTCAGCAGCCTAAGAT
>DASUTP010000226.1:0-8014 GCA_036374515.1 Chryseolinea sp.
TATAGCTAGAGGGTTGTTGCTTCAGGGTCAGAATAAAATGGACTTCCTCCTGTTTATAAGGTTTCCCGTCGAAATGAAAAATATCGTGAAACCAGAGCGGGGGAGGCCCATTGTAGTTTGTGGTCCAGGAATCCCAGGGAAACGTGGTCTGCGTTTTACCTTCGACGAATCCCCAGTTGTAACCTCCCACGTTGTATTCTTTCAAAATGGGTAAAATTGATTGAAATGTGCTGTTACGACCTCGCGCCATGTACTCTGTACATAGTATTGGGCGCCCAAAACGCTGAAGGATCCGTATTCTACGGGTCATTTCGTCCGGTCCATCGTAATTATGGAACGTTATTATATCCGACGCAGTCAGCATAAAGCGATCAAGCGGAGTAAGCTGCTCTTCGCACCACTCTCCAACCCAGACCCCAGACGTCAGGGGCTGCGAAGGCCTAACCGAACGCGCCCATGAAAAGGCCTTCTTCAGGAGACATAAACTCAAATCAGCCTTATTGTTGGGTTCATACTTTTGATAGGATGTTGGATTGATGTTGTCGGGTTCATTAAAAATATCCCAACAATGGATGCGGGTGTCATTTGCAAAATGACCTATCACACCTTCCACATAGCTCCTTAATTCGCTGTGGCGATTAATATCCTTCAAAATTTCTACACCAGGACTTTGCAACCAGCCCGAATTGTGAACGCCCGGAAGACACTCCCGGTGGCCAATCGTAGGATGAGGATTCCATACTCCATCGAAAATTACGAACATGACTCCAAGCCGGTGCCGGGCAGCGATTGTCAAAAATTCATCCATCCGGCCTTTGAGACCCTCAGCATCATGCTCCCATAACAAGTGATGAAGAAAAACGCGGATCGTATTAAAACCGAGGTCTTCAGCCCACCCTAACTCCCGATCGATAGTGATTGGATCAAATGTTTCTTTTTCCCACATCTCCAGCTGATTGACAGCTGTGGAGGGCGCGTAGTTACAGCCCAATAGCCATCCTTTTTCCTTATACCACGCATTTGCTTTTTCTGTTGACCATCGTACCTCTGACATTGCTACTTTCTTTTAGGATTTAAAAAATTTTGAAGCAGGAAAAAATGCGACCTGCAAACTGAATGTTATCAATATTTAGTGGCGCTAAAATCAACAAGAATATATATGCGAACAATTCAATATCCCCGAATTCAGGATTGTGTATGATATTACCAGATTTCACATTCTTTCACCCGCTTTTTAATCTTCCACATCAAAAACTAAAAAATTTCAAGCGTATTATTTTCTACAACATGAGAAATGAATGCCCCTCTATTTTTCAAAATTATCAAAATTGCTATACAATGTAAAGCGCAGATTCTTTGTTTTTATTTCATTAAAAGGCAGCCATTACGCCTTAGATACGTTTTCGATCGCTGGCACGAAATTCAACGAGCTTAAGAGCTTGATCCGAAATTCTTTGGATCCGTTAACAGGAGATGATATGAATGATTTTGAGGGAGTGGATTTGATTTGTTTCTCACATTTGCGATGGAATTTTGTTTACCAGCGGCCTCAGCATTTGATGAGCCGTATTGCAAAGACGCATCGCGTTTTTTTTATCGAAGAACCAGTTTATGATTCGGATGTAAACTTCGAGATTCGGAAGGAATCCGAAAAGCTGTGGGTCATTGTACCCCATCTCGCAGAAGGCATGGATGAACAAACCGCTAAGACGCACCAGAGGGCCTTTCTTTCGCGCTTGTTAGTGACGATGAATATACAACACTATGCCGCCTGGTATTATACGCCGATGGCATTGCTCATTAGCGATCACCTCAGTCCTTCAATAATCGTGTATGATTGCATGGATGAATTGTCGGCATTTAAATTTGCGCCGCCTGCGCTCGTACACCTGGAAAAGCAGTTGATGGAAAAGGCAGACGTCGTGTTCACGGGGGGATACAGTCTTTACGAGGCAAAAAAGTCCCAGCATCCGAACATTCATGCGTTCCCGAGCAGCATTGATTTTGATCATTTTTTTAAGGCGCGAGATCTCTCAGATGAGCCATTGGATCAGTCATTGATTCCTCACCCGCGTTTTGGGTTCTACGGCGTGATCGACGAACGCCTCGACCTTTCAATGATCATAGAAATCGCTTTGCGTAAGAAAGATTGGAATTTTGTACTGATCGGTCCAATTGCAAAAATTGAAGAAAAAGATTTGCCCCGACTGGAAAATATCCATTACCTGGGGATGAAAAGTTATCAGGAGCTGCCGCAATATTTGGCGGGATGGGATGTAGCCATTATGCCATTTGCCCTTAACGAGTCGACACGCTATATCAGTCCCACAAAAACGCCGGAATACCTGGCGGGTGGTAAGCCCGTTATTTCCACGCCCATATTGGATGTAGTCCGCCACTATAGTGCGGTGGTCCACTTTGTGACGACAAGTGAAGAATTTATCGCTTGTGCGGAAAATGATGTTGTACAAAATGAGGAGTGGCTGAAAAATGTGGACGAAATCCTATCGGAAAATTCCTGGGATAAGACGTGGAAAAGAATGAACGACATTATTGAAAAGACGATAAAATATTCACCAAATAAGTTGAAAATAAAAAACGAAGAAACCTATGTTTGATTATATGATAGTGGGGGCGGGATTCGCCGGGAGCGTACTCGCAGAACGGTTGGCTTCAGTGGCTAATAAAAAAGTGTTATTGGTTGAACAGCGCGATCATATTGGAGGCAATGCGTACGATTATTACAACCATCATGGTATCCTTGTTCACAAGTATGGACCTCACATTTTTCATACGAATTGTAGAAAAGTCTTTGATTACCTAAGTAATTTCACATCGTGGCGTCCTTACGAACATCGCGTGCTTGCAAGTGTCGATGGCCAGTTGGTTCCCTTGCCCATTAATTTAACAACAATTAATACGCTATATGGCCTCAACCTGAGCTGCGAAGAGCTTGAGACCTTTTATAATGCGAAGGCTCAAAAGGTTGATTTTGTGCGGACGTCAGAAGATGTCGTGATAAGTAAAGTTGGAAAGGAATTATACGAAAAGTTTTTTAAGGGTTACACGCGAAAGCAGTGGGACTTGGACCCTTCTGAGCTCGATGCATCTGTCATTGCGCGAGTACCGACCCGGACTAATAAAGACGACCGTTATTTTACCGACATGTACCAGGCAATGCCGTTGCATGGTTATACGGCCATGTTCCGCAATATGCTTGCACATCCGAACATTAAAATATTGCTGAATACTGACTACAAGGAAATCGTCGATCATATTCCATATCAACGGATGATATACACGGGCCCGATCGACAGTTACTTTAACTATTGTTACGGCAAGCTGCCATACCGTTCCATTGAATTTAAATTCGACACCATCGAAAAAGAGGTCTTTCAGGCGACAGGTACAATTAATTTTCCGAATGAGCACCCGTATACCCGGATCACAGAATTCAAATATTTAACGGGCCAGATCCACCACAACACCTCGGTGGTTTACGAATATCCAAAGGCTGACGGGGACCCTTATTATCCCATACCTCGACCCGAAAACAAAATCTTATATAAGCGATATCAATCCCTTGCCGACAGTATGTCAAACACATTTTTCACAGGCCGGTTGGCAACCTATAAATACTATAACATGGACCAGGTTGTAGCGCAGTCGCTGGCGTTATTTGAGAAATTAACGCAGGCAAATGTTAAACTAGAAGTCAACGGGCATGTTAAGCAACACACCTGAAATTTGGGGAGGCATCGAATGCTCGTTTACGCGGATAAAAAATAGGTATGGCGACCAATTGGATTATTGTGGTCACTACCGAAGAGGCGTTGATGATATTCACTATATAGCGCAATTGGGGATAAAAGCCCTCCGATATCCGATTATCTGGGAAAAGTTTGGGAGATGTAACGACGAAACTTCGTGGTCTTGGCTTGATAAGCAATTGAACACGCTCAAACATTATAAAATTCAACCAATTGCTGGTCTTCTCCACCATGGAAGCGGGCCGGTTCATGCGCCGCTTTCTGATCCCCGGTTTGCGGAGGAATTGGCAAAGTATGCATTCGAGGTGGCCACGCGATTCCCGTTCCTTGAGTATTTTACTCCTGTTAACGAGCCCCTTACTACAGCACGTTTTTGCGGGCTATATGGATTCTGGTATCCACATGACCGCAGTGCAAAAAGTTTTGCAGCGATGTTGCTCAATGAAATCAAAGCGGTGGTTTTATCAATGCAGGCGATACGCCAAATTAATCCCGGTGCAAAGCTTATTCAGACAGAAGACTTGGGAAAAACGTATAGTACCCCATTGCTCGAATATCAGGCAGATTTTGAAAATGAAAGGCGTTGGCTGACCTACGATCTTTTGTGCGGATATGTTAAACCCGGACATCCCATGTGGGATTACTTCTTATGGCTTAAAATACCCCAGGCTGATCTTGAGTTCTTTTTAGCGAATTCGTGTAAGCCGGACGTAATTGGCATTGATTACTACCTGACCTCCGAACGGTTCCTCGACCAGAATATCAAAAGTTATCCGTCAGTGACCCACGGCTCGAATGGCAGACATGCCTATGCAGACGTTGAGGCCATTCGTGTGAAGCACGACAATCCTTACGGACCGCATGTTCTGTTTCGCGAATGCTGGGACCGATACCAGATTCCCATTGCTATCACTGAAGTTCACATTCACGGAAATCCTCTTGAGCAGATTTCATGGTTCAATAATATCTGGAAAGAATGTAAAAGGCTGGCCTCCAACGGTGTAAATATCCGCGCCGTTACTGCGTGGGCGATGCTTGGCACCTATGGCTGGAGCAAATTGCTTACAGAAACTCCCGGGGAGTACGAAAGAGGGGTATATGAAGTGAAGGAAGGAAATCTTACTTCGACACCTTACACAGAATTCCTCAAGCAGTTAACTCGGAATACGGAAGTGTCGGCCCAGCATGGCACCAACGGCTGGTGGAATTCCGAGCAGCGTTTCATCACCACCAAAACAAAGAAAGAAAGCATTGCGATGAATGTTTAATGCTGTGATTGGTTTGTTAATTAAATTTTTGTACCCGCTTTAAGACACTGCTTAACGTTTATGAAATGCGCCGCCTGTTCCGTCTGAAAAAATGAACGGCCTTACCTTGTTCTTGTCGCTTCGCCATGTAGCCACTCTTGCAGCCATGGATGCTTACGGGTGAAAGGCATCAGTATTGCCAATGGATCACTACGCCCATGCCTCAATCAAGTACACCGCCCTCATTTAGCGCAATATTAATATCTTGGTACCTGAATGAAATTTCATATGCCTGCCCGCGTGCCGCCGGACTATGCAGTTTCAAAAATTAAAGTAAGCGCCAACAATCCACTGAGTCATGAGACACCTGCAATCAATAATACTGTTGTATTTTTCAATTCACCTTTCATGCTACGCACAGAATGATACGAAACTGTGGTACAGGCAACCGGCGAGGAATTGGAATGAAGCATTGCCGGTAGGCAATGGGCGGCTTGGAGCCATGGTATTTGGAAGGGTGGAAGAAGAACTTATCCAGCTGAATGAAGAAACACTTTGGTCGGGAGGTCCGGTCAATACAAATCCGAATCCGCTCGCCCGGCAATATCTTTCACAGGTTCGGGACGCGCTCTTTAAAGAAGACTATGAGGAGGCGGATAAGCTCGCACTAAAGATGCAAGGACTGTTTACCGAGTCCTATGAACCCCTGGGCGATCTAGTGATCAAGCAGGACATTGCAGGGGAGGTGCAGGAATATTACCGCGACCTGGACATTGCGAATGCTATTTCAACGACCAGGTTTAAAGTCAACGGCGTACAATTCACACGCGAGATCTTTGTTTCCGCGCCCGAGGAGGTGATCGTATTGCATTTCACGGCCAGCGAAAGGAATTCATTGACATTTAGTGTGAAGACACAAAGTCAGCTGTTTCATCACAGTGAAAAAATTTCCTCGAATGAGATCGTCATGAAAGGCAAGGCGCCCGCGCACGTGGATCCCAGCTATCTGAACACCATGGAACTACCGGTGGTCTACAACGATCCGACTAACTGTAGGGGTATGCGTTTCGAGCTTCGGGTAAGGGTCGTAAATCAGGATGGAACTTTGGGGACAGATGAAGGGGGGCTAAGAGTGGAAGGGGCAACGGCTGTTACCATTTTTCTTTCCGCAGCGACCAGCTACAACGGGTACGATAAATGTCCTGTCAAGGATGGCAGAGATGAAAGCAAGTTGGCAGAACAATACCTGGTCAATGCGGCCTCAAAGGATATTGAAACGTTACGAACAAATCATGTGAATGACTATCGGAAATATTATAATCGTGTTAGCCTTTCAATCAATAATTCGAAGGATCCGGGACTGCCCATGGATGAGCGATTAAAGCGCTATACGGAGGGCGCCAGGGATTACGGCCTCGAAGCGCTGTATTTTCAATTTGGGCGCTATCTGTTAATATCCTCTTCACGACCGGGTGGGATCCCGGCCAACCTGCAGGGTATCTGGAATCACCATGTGCGGCCCCCGTGGAGCAGCAACTTTACAACGAATATTAATGCCGAGATGAATTATTGGATGGTCGAGACTTGCAACCTGTCGGAGTTGCATTCACCATTGCTCGATTTAATTGAAAGGCTGGCAATTACCGGAAAGGAAACCGCCCGGAACTTTTATAATATGCAGGGCTGGACCGTTCACCACAATACAGATCTCTGGGCGACTTCCAATCCAGTAAGTGGCAGTCCGATGTGGGCCAATTGGCCCATGGGTGGCGCGTGGCTTTGTCAACACCTCTGGGAACATTACATGTTTACAGGTGATACCGGTTACTTGAGAGACAAGGCTTACCCGATCATGAAGGATGCCGCTTCGTTTTGTTTGGACTGGCTTGTCGAAGATAAAAATGGTAAGCTGGTAACGGCTCCGGCTACGTCTCCCGAAAATGTCTTTATTACTGAGTCAGGTTATAAGGGCACCGTGTCGGTAGCCACGACCATGGACATGTCGCTGATCTGGGACTTATTCACCAACGTAATTCAAGCCTCCGAACATTTGAAGATGGATGAAGATTTCCGGGCTATGCTGACCGAGAAGCGCGCTAAACTTTTTCCGTTGCAAGTGGGGAAGAAAGGAAATTTGCAGGAATGGTACAAAGACTGGGAGGACGCGGAGCCGGAGCATCGGCACATATCTCACCTTTATGGTCTGTTTCCCGGCAGGCAAATATCACCATTGAGCTCAGCTCCCTTTGCCGCAGCGACAAAAAAAACGCTTGAACTGCGTGGGGATGGGGGTACCGGTTGGGCTAAGGGCTGGAAGATCAATACATGGGCGCGATTGCACGATGGTAACCACGCGTATAAGCTCATCCGGGAGCAACTTACACTCACGGGCATGGAGGGGACAAATTATACAAATGCAGGAGGGACTTACCCCAATTTGCTGGACGCTCATCCCCCATTTCAAATTGACGGCAATTTTGGAGGCACGTCAGGCATTACGGAAATGCTTTTGCAAAGTCATGATGGCGTAATTCACATTTTACCAGCCCTTCCTGATGAATGGAAGAACGGTGAGGTCAAAGGCCTAAAAGCGCGTGGTGGTTTTACAATCGACATTTCCTGGAAAGCCGGTAAGATTGCAAATCTGGAAGTCCATTCTTCCCTTGGAGGTAACTGCCGTTTAATGGTACATCAGCCGTTGAAAGGCGGGACCCGGGTGAGAAATCAAAAAGTAAAAAACTCAAATCCCTTTTACAAATCGTTTTCCACTGGGGAGCTGATGATCAGGGAGGGAACATATCTTTACGACGTGCCGACGACGATCGGAGGAAAATATTTGCTGAAGTAGCGCGAGGTAAAAGCCCTGAGAACTGGCCTACCGGCATTAGCCAGCCGTTACTGTCCATTTTTCACCAAGTTGTAAAACCTTGTAAGGCTGGCCCAATTTTTCTGCTTCCCGTTTGAAGAGGGCCGGGTCGGCAGTGTTAAAGGCAAAAA
>DASUTP010000227.1:0-4595 GCA_036374515.1 Chryseolinea sp.
CTTTTGCCTGCGTGAAGCCGAATGAAAACCGTTTTTGAAAACGCAAGAAAAGTTTAAACCTTCTTACTTTAGACCGAGCCACTTTGAATTTTTGCTTTGCGTCTCTGCGCCTTTGCGGTTAAATAATGGAGAAAAAAAATAAACCGCGGAGGCGCAGAGGCGCAGAGAGAATACAAGTTCGATTTTGACCTTTTGCCTGCGTGAAGCCGAATGAAAACCGTTTTTGAAAACGCAAGAAAAGTTTAAACCTTCTTACTTGAGACCGAGCCACTTTGAATTTTTGCTTTGCGTCTCTGCGCCTTTGCGGTTAAATAATGGAGAAAAAAAATAAACCACGGAGACACGAAGACACGGAGGGAATCAAATACTTACGGTGTGTGGCTTAGTCGTTAAGGTAGAAATTTATTGTTGATTTATATCTAGAAGATTTTTGTTCATTTCGATCTTCGTGTCGCCGTGCCTCGGTGGTAAAAAAAGGATACACTTTTCCACCGGACACACGGGCCCGCCAAACGGTAGGTTGAAAGCTCTTCGTAAAGGAACAGCGTACTTGCTCTGCACTTACCTCCCTATCTTTCCCTCGGGATTTTTCTTTGCCTTAAAAAATTGCCTTGACAAGCCATCTTAGAACCGGTAGAAAAATTCTCTTTGCTTGAAATGTAGAAATCGCCAAGACCCAAGGAATGCAAGGTTATGTGAGCAGATTAATATTTCACGGCAGCCTTTGGCTTTGTTACCTCCTCCACCATGTTTTTGATATGGCGTTTCGACGAAAAAATATTTTCATATACGGCCAGGATCACTTGATTTTTATCCAGCAGATACGTTGTACGCTTGGTAAAGGTAGGAACGAAGGGAAGTTGTGTTTTATAAAGCGCACACACTTGTCCACCTTCGTCCGCTAACAGATCAAAGGGGAGGTTCAGTGTTTTCTTAAACTTTTGATGGCTTTCCAATGAATCGCGACTGATACCGATTATGTTAATATTTAGTTCATGGAATACTTCGAACGTATCGCGGAAGCTACAGGCTTCATTGGTACAGCCAATGGAAAAGTCCTTCGGATAAAAGTAGAGGATACAGGGTTTTTCCCGCATATCTTTATAAAGTGTAAAACTTCTGCCGCTGGTGGAGGGTAATGTGAAGTCTGGAGCTTTTTGGTTGATGGTTAGGGGCATGAAGAATGTTGTTAACGTAAGAATGCATAACAAAGATAAGAATTGTGGCGTCTATGGCAGACTGCAAGTCTTTTTTAGACACTAAGACTCAAAGGCACAAAGGTTCCCCATCGGCGTGTCTTTATTGCAAATATCCGTAAGATCGCAAAGCAATGCGCATATTCAAATTGTTGTATCTTCATTAGTGTATTTGGATAAAATGCTCTAGTCAGTGAAAAGACTGACCTCATAATAGGCACGAGTGATCCAGCCCAATGGTCGTCGCGTCAGATCTGATTACGCCAGCGGCTACTGACAACTAATCTTATTTATAAAAAACACTCTTCGCTTCCCTGTGCCAGGATTGGTGATCTCCTGGATTCCATAAGCATAGAAAAAATTCTGGTACCAATAATCCAGCTTGCTTAATTCAGTCTCTTCCTTTTTTACGATCTCATTTTCGGTTTTGGTCCGTATGGGCTCGAAAGTCTTCCCTTCCAATACCTGATCGTCCTGGATGATCTTGGTGCGCAGCTCATTTTCGAAAAGGTAAAGTAAAGCGATACGATCTTCCTGAACTTCCAGCTTTACAAACTGCTCAAGCGTGAATGTTCTCACATCGTTGATCTCAAAGCTGTTGTCCCACAAGAGTTTCCCGTTCTGGTCGAAGCCCATCACAACGGCATGGGTATAACTATAGCCATCGAACACTCGCCCGTTCCTCAACCCTCCGTACTGCGGAGAGCCAGTAAAAAATCCGTAACTGGGTTCAACGGATTTATAACGGGGATAAAACGCCTCGCCCAACAATACATATTGATTCTTGTAAGGAATGATTTCGTGAACCAAAAACCGGTAGCTGAACTTGATCCGCTTGCCTTTAACCTTTCGTCTTTCAATTCTCTCTTTCACCCGTTGCTCCCGCTTTGCCCGCATGTATTTGAAAAAATTCTCCAGATCGCCGTAGTTGTAGTAACGGAGTTGCTGTACGCCGGATTCTCCGAGGCTGGCAAGAAAAAGCCCACGGGAATAGTCTGAATTGCGACCTCCATAAACTCCTGCAATCAGTTGAACATTGTCGCGCGTTCTCATCGCACGGGCGAAGATCAGGTGCTTGTTTTCCTCCGGATCCAGGGCGAAATTACCCTGCAGGTCACCTTCGTCGTCATAGTTCTTTACCCAGACCGTCTGTTGCTTTCTGAAATTCAGCGCGCTGATCAGCACGTCAAAACTTCCATCCGGAAACGTTTTTATCTGTGTTAGTTCGCCATTTTCGTTCAAGAGCCCAGGCAGAATTTTTGAGCGTTGCGTGGCAAAAGAGTAATACAATACCACCGGTACCTGGTTGAAGTACCCACCGATGAGGGCGCCCTTTTCTGTGATTTGGAATTCGGTAGGTACGAATGGGATATAGTTCTTTACTTCGTATTTCACGTAGTCGCCTTTATCCTGAGAGACGGCATAAATCAGCATGTTGTTCCGCTTTAAATCCAGCCGTCGAAAAAGCAGATAAAACTGACCGTTGACTGCACGTTTCGCCATCAGCGACATCCGTTTCTCCACCGACAAATAACCTTTCCAGTTTACCTTGAAAGCGGTATCTAATTTTATCAGCTCTATCTTGTCATCTTCTTCTGCAAGCAACCGCCTGTATAAAAAAATACCATGCTCTTGCGACGGCATAACCTCATAGAAATCATTTTTTTCGAGCGCAAGCTCATAGCGATTGGTTTGCAACACTTGCTGTGCGTTGACGGCCTGAAAGGTTAGGAGTACGAGTAGAAAGATTCCACTACCTAACCACCACTTTGTTAATGTAGAATACATCGCGCACGCGGTCCTCCTTCGTTGTATTTCGAACAGTTTGATAACCCCAGACATAAAATGCATCCGACTGCCATTGGCGGACACCACCTTCATATTCTTTTTCTGACCTGATCTCATCCAATGGATCTTCCAGCTTTACCATCATTGTATTTTCCATGGCTTGTCCATCCTGAAGGCTTACCACTTTCAGCTTGAGCTCCGATTCCTTTTTATAAAGAATATAGATCTGGTCATTTTTCATTATGTAATCGCTCACCTGCTCCAACCCCGGCATCTTCATCTCATCAAGCTTAAAACTATAGTCCCAATTTACTTTGCCATCGCTGCCAAATGAAATCACCGATGCGGAAGACGTTCGGATTTCATTCGTATTACGGGCTCCACTATTGTAGGCATACGGCCTGTACATCCTACTCATTCCTGGGTAGTAAAAGCCATAAGGATAAAATCCATAAGGGCTATAATAGGGATTGTAGTAATAGGGATTGGAATAGTAGGGACTTGTCGTTGATACCGGATTATAGACCTCCGCTAACAAAATAAAACCTTTTGAGTACTCTGCTACCGAAAATGGCATGACATAAGACGTGAAGTTTGGAATACGGCCCGCTTTTAAATCGTCTTTCGAGCTTTGCTTAATCCGTTCTGCCCGCTTCGAGGGCAAATAATCGAGGTAATGTGACAGTTGTCCGAAGTCCAGGTATTTTATTGGCTGATCCTGAAAGGGATTGATATCCAGGAAATAAAAGCCAATGGACTGCTTTGAGTTGCGCTCTCCCCACGACCCGATGACGGCGAGGTCTTCGCGTTGCAACGTACTGGTTATGCCTGTTTGAAGCGTCTTCCCTTCTTCAATCGGTACGAGGTCCTCCAGCAATTGTTTGCCAGTCTCATCAAACGTACGGAGGACAAGCTTTCTATTTTCCTTGGTGCTTCGATCCACCAGCACGGTGTTAAAAGTCTGGTTCTGATTTGTACGAAGATCGACGAGTTCGGTATCCTTTTGGAAGAAGCCGGGAATGACCCGGATATTCTTGCTGGGAAGTTCATATAAAACAATAGCGGGCTCGTTATTTACATAGCCTCCGAAAATAAAATTTGTACCGGCCTTGATAAAATGTGTAAGCTTGAAATCAAGTTCGGGTTTAATCTGGTAGCGGGCCGTTACACTGGGACTGTCACCAAGCCCAATCTCAATTAATTCAAAATCGTTCTTGGTTGTCTCCCCGGTTCTGTACAGAAAATAGATCTGGTCTGGTACCACTTCATAGCCAATCATTTTATAACGATCGTTCACTTCCAATTCCAGCGTGCCTTTTTCCTGCAGCGCCGTATCCAATAAGATAAGTTCCCACAATCTATTGACGCCTTTGTATTTGTCGCGTTCGCGGAACAGTGCGAGTCCTTCAGTCTTCAGGGAAATTACGTTGAAGTAATCATCCGAATTCTTTTGTTGCCGTTCATAGCGGCGTGTCTGTGATATCTGGGCAACTGTGCAAAAGTTACCAAACATCAACAAGAGCAAAAATACCCGGAACGAGATCAAGCCACGCATAGACAAGGATAATTTCATTTTGATTCGCTTAGCTCCAGTATGAGGTTGAATTCATC
>DASUTP010000228.1:0-4330 GCA_036374515.1 Chryseolinea sp.
GAGCTTTATCAAGCTTCTTGTGAATCAATAATTCAAACTCTTTCAATTCTTCTTCTGAGTAGCGCGTTCGCGTGTCACCTGAAGAACTATTGGTTTGTTTATGGGCAATAGGTCGTTGATTTGGCACTGGGAAAATACTTAATTGTGGAGGCGCAGGCTTCGGAGGAGCGACTGGCAATGGTTTTTCTACTTGAGGGGTGGCCGCTTTTGGAAGCGGAGCTGGCCTCTCAATTTTTTCCGATTTCTCTACCTTGGGAGGTGCTACCTTTTTAGGCGTCTCTTTTTTTGGAGCTTCCTTCTTAGCAACCACTGCTTTTGGAGCAGTCTTCTTTGGAGCAGCTTTCTTCGCAGCCTTTGGAGCAGCCTTTTTAACAACTTTCTTTGGAGCAGCTTTCTTCGCCTTTGCTGGGGTAGATTTTTTTGCCTTTACTTTTGCAGCAGGCTTTGATTTAGCAGGGGATTTCTTCGCTGCCTTGGTGGATGACTTTTTATTCTTAGCCATAGTTGTTCTCCGTTAGGTAAAAGATGCGCAAAATTATGCGGTCGCCCACGAAAACAAAAAATATTACACAATAAATTCCAGAATGTTTGATTTCACGCTAAAAACTCCTTTTATGGCGCTGGCTATCTGTTCAATGAAACGCATTCTGCCCCTCATCGTTATCGCTCTTGTCCTGTGTTGCTGCCAGTCGGATTCGGACAAAAAAGTGGCATCAAACAAGAAGCTTGGCCCCATTACACTGGTGATCCATGGTGGGGCCGGAACGATTACGCGGGCGAATCTCAGTCCCGAAAAAGAAAAGGCCTACGTTGCTAAACTACAGGAGGCTCTCGACAGCGGCTTTGCAGTGCTGGAAAACGGAGGGAAAAGCGTTGAGGCTGTGATCGCAGCGATAAAAGTTATGGAGGACTCACCGCTATTTAACGCTGGTAAAGGGGCAGTTTTCACACACGATGAGCGCAATGAGCTCGATGCTTCCATCATGGATGGGAATCACCTCATGGCTGGTGCGGTAGCCGGGGTCACTACGATTAGAAACCCCATCACGGCCGCTTACGCCGTGATGACAAAATCAGATCACGTAATGCTGATAGGTAAGGGAGCGGAGGAGTTTGCCGCGCAACAGGGCTTGGAGATCGTCGCGCCATCTTATTTTTTTGATTCTACGCGATACCGCCAGCTCCTGAAAATGAAGGGGGTGGATAGCACTGACGCCTTTGTCGATAAGAAGTTCGGAACCGTCGGCTGCGTAGCGCTAGATCGCTATGGAGATCTTGCAGCAGGCACATCAACCGGCGGAATGTCCAACAAAAGATTTGGCCGCGTTGGCGATTCACCCATCATCGGGGCGGGCACCTATGCGAATAACCTAACGTGCGCGGTATCCGCCACTGGCTGGGGCGAGTATTTTTTAAGACTGAATGTTGCCCACGACGTACACGCGCTGATGGAGTACGGCAATCTTTCCGTTCAGGCTGCCGCCGATTCTGTTGTTCTAAGAAAACTGCCGCGCCTCGGGGGTGACGGCGGTATAATCGCCCTTGACCGGCAGGGAAACTTTGCGATGCCATTTTGTACGGAAGGGATGTACCGCGGCTACATCACAAAGAAAGGTGAGGGGAAAACCTTCATCTACAAAGATTGAACGCACAGTGGGTATCAACCTAAAACTGCGCGGCGATTGCAACCGGTGCACGAAAATTTTGTGTCCCTCCTTTATCATCAAAAGTTTCAAACCAGATCATGTAGTAACCGATCCCTGCCTTTGTTCCATTGCTTCGGTCGCCGTCCCAACGGTAAAAGCCGCTTGTACCGATAACATCATTGTTGGCAAGCTCCTTGATCAAATGTCCCCGGGAATCGAAAATCCTGACGTTTGCAACCTGGCCACCGGACGGGAAATTATACCGGATGAGGGCAAAATTATTTTGACCATCCAATGGGTTAAAGATTTCTGGCGCGACATTCAAAGCCGACGCGAACGGTGACTCCTGAAAGGCATTGGAATTTGCATAGCCTGGCGTTGCGAAACCAACAAAGGAACCTGCGGATTTCCAGTTTTCAGCAGTGGACGCAGCCGAGAAGGAAATGCGTTCCAGCGAAACGCCTTCTTCGTCCTTGATAAAGATCGAATGCATGTCCTTGCTGTAAGCAAAGTGATCGATCACGTTGCCACTGGAATCTATCAATGCTACGGATCCTGAATCGTCGTTAAAGCCAGGGAGATGGTCGACCTGTAAAAAGCGCTGCTTTTCTGCTGTGAAGTATTCGCCCATGACGATGTTTGCATCCGTTGTGATGGCTAAAACATCTCCCGGCCCAAGAAGATAGTCCCCCGAAGATATAGTTAGTTTATTTGTCGGTAAGCCGCCGTCCATGGATGCCAAACCCCATTTGTCGAGGTTGATGAATTTTTGTGACGTGTTTACGATTTCAACGAAATCTACGCCAGTAGGCCTGGGGTTGAACAGGATCTCGTTGACCAGCACATCCAGGCTGTCCGGTAGCTCGGGAAGGCCAAATTGCGTTTCACCGGACAGGTAAGGATTTCCAGCACAGTCATAGAGCTTGTCGATCATGCAGGTGTACGAAATTCCGGATTGGATCTGCCCGGCCACGGACAGCCGAACTTTTGTCAGAGTGTTGTCGGAAAGCGCGGCGGATGTAACCTGCAAAAAGGGTTCAGTAGTGACGGAGAAATCGCTGCGTAATTCGCTTTCAAGTTTCTCATCGAACTGAAGCTGAATCTCGGAAGGGCTAACAGGAATTACAGAAAGCAGCTTCGGCCCAGTAAGGTCGGGTTTATTGGCGAACACGGAATTTTGCATTCCCGGTGTGCCACCCACATCATCTTCTGAAGCAACCCAGTTTTCCCGATCACTGCAGATATTTTCCACATCGATTATTTCCAGTGTCCAGCCGCCGTTGCGTTTATCTGCATTCTTGTACCAGCTATCGGAATAACTTACCGAATCGACGGTGGAATTTTCGTTATCCCTCAGAATCAAAACGTCGGTCCCATTGTTCAACGAAGCAAAATTTGACAGTCTTAGTACCTTGTCAGAATCAGGGAGAGCACTATTTTCAGACGTAAGCACAACATACGAGTGTGGCAGCAAGACAAAATCCGGCAGCGTTGCGATAGAACTTTGATCTGTAAATTTCCATCCGGAAAGGTTGAAGGCCTGGCCGCTCCGGTTGAATATTTCAACAAATTCCGATTCAGGCAATCCCACAGGTGGTGAAGGGTCCGCAAAAATTTCAGTGATTATAACAGACTTTGGGTCCGGTTTAATGATAGGCACGAAGAGGAACTCTCTCCTCAGTTCCTCCAACACATTGCCGGCCTCATCCCTGATGCCGGCAATGGTAAGGAATGAAGGGCCGTCGCTTAAAAAAGATTCGTCGAATTTTAGTATCACGCTTTTATTTCCCGCAAGGATGAAAACCTCGCGCGGGTTCCCAACGGTCGGGCTAACACTGAAATTTTGCGGTGTTACCGTAACCGGATCCAACGGTTCGGAAAATTCCAGCGAGAGCTCCGTCGACGAGTTAACTTCAAGCGTTGTCAGGCCGGGTGGACTAACATCAATTGCATCGTACGCGCTGATTTTGAAATCGTCAAAGAAAAATTTATCGGATCGCGTAGCCGTATAAAAACACACAAAACCAAAATATTGTGGTGTGCTTTCGGTATTATCCGAGGCTGATCCCTCCAGAAGATAGTTTTCCGTAAGATTCAGGCTTGTAAATAATTGCCATTGCCCATGCTGGTCGCGAACTACGCGAACTTTAATTTCACTGATTGGCGCATCGAGCGCACCGTCGCGCCCATCAATCATCCGGGATAGCACCGTCCCTTCTTGTTTGTACAAGCTAACGTCATCTTTACTGTCGCCGGCCTGTATAAAATATCCATTCAAAGGTTCTGTAAGGTCGTATTGGTCTGAGATGAGATAAACCCTGGTGTAATTGCTGGTGGATGGATTAAACTCCATTTTGAGTTTGAATTCCCAGACTGCTCCCTTTTCTAGTGACGATAGGGTGGAGAGAAATGCCCTGCCCTCTTCGTGAGGCGCATCAAGCTTTAGCTGACCATTAGAAACAATGAACCTCGAATCATCTCCCAACCAGGGCGGCGAAGCGGTAAAATCATCGTCGGAAAAATTATCCGTGAGCTGAGCTAACGCTAGTTGGGTGCCACAGATCAGGAAAACCGTAAAATAAAATTTAGCTGTAAACGTTTGCAGGTTGGAAACCCAACATATTTGCATATAGTCTTTCATAAGCACAACGGGAAATATTACTTTTGCAATCCTTAAATATAAA
>DASUTP010000229.1:0-4895 GCA_036374515.1 Chryseolinea sp.
TGAACCTTGCATTGTCAGGGGCAAAAAAAACAGGAGATCAGACGCGCTTGTATTCGGTTTTTCACCAGCTGGGAATTGTGCAGCTGGAGGCGAAGAAATATGACAGGGCCGTGGAAAACTTTCAAAGCGCTCTCAGTATTGCACAAAAACTAAATAACGGATTGCTGATCCGTGAAGAGTTGATTAATGTATCCATCAGTTATGGTTACCTCGACCGCACGAAAAAGGCAATTCCATTTGCTGAAGAAGCTCTATCCGCGGCTATTACCCACGACGACGTCCTGACACGCCAAAAATGCTATCAACTCCTTGCAGATTTTCATAAGAGACAAGGCAATACAAAAAAGTCTCTCGAATATCAGACCCAATTCAACCAACTGGTCGATGCGCAACAAAACGAAGCCTTACGCGCCCGCCAGATAAACGAGTTGGAACAGCATATCCAAACCGTTGGATTGGAGAACGAGGCATCAAGGGCGAGATTATCTGAGCAAGCGCAAAAGCTCGATCAAACCAGTACTTCGTTGCGAATGACGGAGCGCTCGCTGCGAAAGACAACGGACCATCTATTGGCAGCGACAGACTCCTTAAAAGAAATTGAAGCAATTAACAAGCAACGGCAAATGGAGATCGATTTGCTCCAGAAAGACAAAGATCTTGCCGAAATAATAATTAAAGAACAGGAAGCACGTATAGCAAACGAGGCATTGGCTCGCAATTTCATACTCGTAGGAAGCTTCCTGGCAATTTCGCTGGTAGCCGTGCTCGTAATAAGCTACCGAAAAAAGACAAAAGACAATAAAAAAATCAATCAGCAAAACAAGAACATCAAAAGCAGTATCAACTACGCGAAACGAATTCAGGAAGCGATGCTTCCCAAGGAAGAACAATATCCGCAGGGGCTTCAGAATTCCTTTATTCTTTTTATGCCCCGCGACACCGTAAGCGGTGATTTCTATTGGCTATCGGAGATCAAGGGTGGCGGCGATAACGATAAAGATGTAGCGTTGGCGGCTGTTGACTGTACCGGCCACGGAGTTCCCGGAGCGTTTATGTCGATGATCGGAATCAATGCGCTCAATGGTCTCGTTAGCCGGGGCATAAGGCACACGAACTCAATTCTGGATTTACTGGACCAAGAAATACGTTCCGCCCTTCAGCAGGAAGTTTCAGGTAATAATGATGGTATGGACGTCGGCCTTTGCATTTATCGTCACAGGGAAAAGATGCTCGAGTTCTCGGGTGCGAAAAGCCCGCTGGTATATATTCAGGGCAAAGAGCTATTCAAAATAAAAGGCGACAACCAATCCATCGGTGGAAGAAAAAAAGCGGGCTCGTTTTCCTTTCAAAAACATGAGGTCAGGATTGACAAGCCCACCACCGTCTACCTTTTTTCCGATGGCTATAAAGACCAATTCGGGGGACAGGATAACACAAAGTTTCTCACCAAAAAGCTTCACGCGCTCTTGCTGGAGATCCATGGCTTACCTATGCACGAGCAAAAGAGCATTCTGGAAATCACAATCAATGAGTGGAAAGGAACCCGCGAACAGACCGATGACATTTTGGTAATGGGGTTGCAACTTCAATAAATTTATCGCGTGCTTAACGCCAATGCGCAAGTGTGAAAGGCTCCCCGCTCCAAGCGTAGCCGTGTATGGTTCCTTGACAAGCCATCCTGCAAAAACAACTTTCATCCCCGACAACCTTGCCCGAAACCATGGGTTGAGATCCAACCTACAGTATCACTCACTTCGCAAACATTCCGTAGGATTCACGCGCGACGCCTTGATCGTCTGCAGCCCAACGGTAACCCAAGCAATCAACAACGCAGCAAAGCCCGACCCGGCAAAAAGCCACCACTCCAGGTCTATATGAAAAGCAAAGCCGTCCAGCCAGCTCGATGCTAAATACCAGCTGGCCGGCAACGCAATGACTATTGCGACCAGGACCATTTTTGTAAACTCGCCCGACAACAAAAATACAATAGCCCTGTTGCTGGAACCGAGGATCTTTCGAATTCCAATTTCCTTTACTCTGCGTTCCGCTGTGAACGCTGCAAGACCAAAAAGACCCAGGCAGGAAATCAGTATTGCAAGGCCGGCGAAGTACTTAGACAGTGTCGCCACCCGCCGCTCGGACGTATACAGCTGTTGGTAATCTTCGTCAAGAAAACGATATGTAAAAGGAAAGCCAGGGTTAAAGCTCGAATAAAAGCGCTCCAGACCTGCGATAGCCTCCTGTTCCCGCCCCTTTTCAATTCTCACCATCATGTTTTCGCAGTTCTTAATGTTTAGGAAAAAGAACAAAGGCTTTACGACCTCGTGGAACGATTCGAAATTAAAGTCTTTTGCCACCCCAATGATCTCTACATCCTTGCCCCATAGTTTCACTTTTTTTCCAATGGGATCTTTCAGTCCCATAAATTTTATTCCAGCCTCATTAAAAATAATCTTGTCGTCTTCAGCCCCAAAGTCTTTTGAAAATGTCCGGCCTTCCTTCATCTCAATTTTCATTAGCTCAATGAACCCGTAGTTGACAGATACACGCTCGAACTCAGTTTTATCATTCGGATCCTTACCTTCCCATTCTATTCCGTAGGTGCCACCATTATGACCAGTCATGTCGTGGCCCGTGCTGGACGCGGCTACGACGCCACCGATCTTCTGAATTTCCTCCAGAAACGTTTCGGTGCTTTCGTTCACCTTGCCTTCACTGAAAATAATCATCAGATTATCTTTGTCATATCCGAGACTTCGTGTCTGAATAAAACCAATCTGTTGATACACTACCCATACCGATACGATAAGTATTATGGAAAGTGTGAATTGGAACATCACCAACCCTTTGCGCGCCCACGCCTCGCCCATCAGGCCGGTCAATTTACCTTTTAACACCACCGCTGGACTAAATTTCGACAGATACAACGCTGGATAACTGCCCGCTACCAAGCCTGTGAACATTACAATCAACAACAATACCGCCACGAATAATGGATCAAAACTCAGAGTTAAGTGCTTTTCCGTGATAAGGTTGAATTTGGGAAGCAGCAATACCACCAGAAGCAACGCGACGCCCAGGGAAATGAATGCCATGAGCATTGATTCAGAAAGGTATTGCCAAACGAGCGTAGATTTCCTGGCGCCAATTGCCTTTTTAACACCAACTTCCTTCAAACGGCGGGATGCGCGCGCCGTAGAAAGGTTCATGAAATTAATACAGGCAATCAAGAGGATGAATCCAGCGATGATCGAAAACATGCGTACATACTCAATCCGGCCCCCGGCCAACACTCCATTTTCATACCGATTGTGAAGGTAGGCCTTCCGAAACTCACGGACAAAGGGGGAGCGGTGGTTAGCCTGCCCCTCAGTTTTTGTGCGCACAAGATCAAAAATCTTTTTATTGAAAGCCGCGACGTCGGTTCCAGGTCTTAACAAGATATGGGTTTGAGGAGCCGTATTGAACCAATTCCTTACCCATTCATTTTCGTCACGAAAACCCTCAAAGCTGAGAACATATTCAAATTGCACTGATGAAGAAGCAGGCAGGTCCGACATGACACCAGACACCTGAAACTGTTTATTATGATCAAGCTCCACCATCTTCCCAACCACCTGGCTACTGCTTCCGAACAGCCGCTTAGCCAGTGACTCAGCGACTACGATAGATTTCTTATCAGCCAGCACCTGGTTACGCTCGCCGTCCACAAACCTGAAGGAAAACATTTTGAAAAACGAAGCACTTGCATAAATACCCTTGCCTTTGATATCCTGATCACCCGCCGTGAGCACGGACTCTGAAGTCCAATTTATAGTGCTGGTCGCGGCCATTTCAACTTCGGGAAATTCCGCAACCAATGCTTCCGCTGTTGGTCCGGATGTTGATTCCCTGGTGATGACGCCGCCACCCTGATCAACATTCTCCATCATTTGATAAAGTCGGTCACCATATTCATGAAATTGATCCATCTTCAATTCATCGGTAACCCAAATGAAGATCAGCAGCACGCAGGCAAGCCCGGTAGAAAGTCCAATCAGATTAATTATGAATGAACTCTTGAAGCGCAGAAAATTGCGGTAGGAAATGAGCAAATTGTGTCGGACCATAATTTGTCGAGGTTGGTGTAGATATGGGATTAGTACACCATGCTTACCTAAAAGTTACATCACCCCGCTGAATCTTTTGAAAAAGATTCTATTTCAGCTCCGCGTAGCCAAACAGCGAATTGTATTGCACGCAGTAGACCAGCACAAACCTGTGCTCGCTGGTATATTCCGGCAGCTTGAAATCAAAATTGATGTCGCTGTCCATGTAGCCCGAGGTTAATTTGACCACTTCAATTACATTCCCCTTGCTGTAGTTGTTCGATTTTGACACAAAAATATACACGTCTGGACCCGCGACCATATTGAAATCTTCAAGTCTGAGAGCTTTGCCACCATCTTCGCCACAAAACAGACTTGCTTTACCGGACAAATTATGGGCATAGCTTGTAAAGGTTCCTATGGCAATTTGTTCCTTATTGGAAGGTGCCATTTCCATGATCGAATTATTCGGTCCCCCTGAGATGGTCTCTTCTTCGCACGATAGGCAGGCTGCAGCCATCCACAGGTAGAAAACTGACATGGAGACGTGGGCAATCTTCGTAAGCTTCATAAGGTTTTGTTAAAAAGGTTTAAACGTTACGCCGACAAATGCCATGGCCGCTTTATAGCGAAAGCGATCATTTACAATCCTGCCTTCATCAAACGACAAGGAAGTATGGGTTCGATATTCACTAAATACGAATGCATAACCCGCGCGCAGGGAAAGCTTGCTATTGAATTTGTACCGCAAATAAAATTCAGAATTCAGTGAGCCGATATCATTGTCGCTCGTTAGCAGCAGGTTAA
>DASUTP010000230.1:0-8385 GCA_036374515.1 Chryseolinea sp.
TCCAGTTTTTCTTTTCAATGCGATCCTGGTGAACAGCAAGAGGAGTTTGGGCGCCGTATTTTTCCTTGATGAACTCGAGTAGCTCCTTGTCGTAATTTTCCATTTCAACGTAAGCTTCAAAACCGCCGTCGGTTTCCATAAAAGTTTCAAAGCCTGCTTCAGCAAGTTCGGCCATGAGAATTTCTGTGTATTTCGGATCGCAGGTAACTTGTAGGCGGGAATAAAAAGACATGACCAATGGAATTACGGGATACGAATTACGGATGCGTTACTAGAATGCCTTGGCAATTTCCGTGAACTCTCTTGATTTTAACGACGCGCCGCCAACGAGTCCACCGTCGACGTCAGCACACGCAAAAAGTTCTTTTGCATTTCCAGCGTTCACACTTCCACCATAGAGGATCGAAATAGATTCCGCTACAGCATTTCCATATTTCGAGGACAGATGCTTCCGGATCACCGCATGCATGTCCTGCGCTTGTTGTGCTGAAGCTGTTTTTCCCGTGCCAATAGCCCATACGGGCTCATAGGCGATCACGACCTTTTGTACACGCTCGGCATCCAGATGAAAAAGACTTTCTTCCACCTGTTTCTTTACCAACGCCTCGTGACCGTTGCTTTCTCTGACTTCAAGTGGCTCACCGCAGCAGAATATCGGTGTAAGATTATGTTTCAGGGCAATGTCAACCTTCTTGGCCAGTAACCCACCCGTTTCACCAAAATATTGCCGCCGTTCGCTATGACCTAATATTACATACGGGATATTCGCCGACTTGAGCATCGCAGCAGAGATCTCGCCGGTATAGGCTCCGGATTCATGCTCACTGCAATTTTGAGCTCCAACGAAAATTTTGTTATTGTTTCCTAGAATATTTTTGGTCGGCAAAAGAAATAATGACGGAGTACACAGAATGACGATGGTGTTCCCTTTCACTTCATCTTCTATCATTCCTTTTAGTTCGGAAGCAAGCATACTTGCTTCGTCCAGCGTTTTATTCATCTTCCAGTTGCCGGCTACAATTTTTTTGCGCATGATTTTTAGTTTCAAGTTTCTTGTTTAAAGTTTCGAGTTGTAACGTTATAACGTTTGTGTTTTTCGCCGTAAATATAAGGGTTAGTTCGAGGTTTGACCTTCGAAGTTCGAAGTTTGTGGAATGTCAATGCCGCACGCGGGATTGAAAGGAGCTTCGGTGAATACAACTTCGAACGTCGAACCCCGAACTTCAAACTCGAAACTTCAAACTCGAAACCCGAACCTATTGAGGTTTATACCTCGATTCCTTAAAGATCTTCTGTGCGTCTTCGAGCGCCATCAACCGCGGCAGGGTTACTTCGGGATGGCTCTCGGCATATTTGTTAACAATTCTCCAACCTACCCATTGACCTATGCGCCCGGGACATTTTTCGCCTACCTGAATGGTGACGGGCCGCTCGCCCAGGTAATCCTGTTTCACTTTTTTGTTTGTTGAAAACAATACCTGGCTTTCAATGAAACGTGCCCAGATGAGATGCTCATTTTGCCGGGAGCCACTGATTTCTTCGGGGGTATACCAGATGAAAACGCTGTCGGGTTCGCAGGGCAACATGTGCTTGGCAAAATAAAAGGCTTTCCCATAAGTGATCATGTCGGCCAATACAGTTTGATCGTTTTGCTGACTTTTGTTGAATCGGCTGCCGATCCCATAGATCAACATACACGACGGAACAATGTCGTTGGGGTCGTATTTTCGGAGCAGGTAGTCGTAGAACTTCGGACGATATTTTGCGTCGCGTCCAAGAAAATAGTCCAGGCTGACGATGATCAACGAGTCCGTTACCAGCAGATCGTTGTCCAGCAGTCCGGAGATGACAGTTTGAACTTTCGGAGGCGTAAAGTCAGGGTAGTAATATTTGATATTCGCAAACGCTTCCTCGAACTGGCTTTTTAAGGTTGTGGCATCCCCGAACACCCGCTTAATTTCAAAATTTAGCGTATCCATGTGTGGATTTGTAAGCCTTTCATACAAGGCATTTACAAATACGGAATCATCCTGGTATTCGGCTCTCCTGAATATATGATCCCGGAGCGCGTGATGACGCGTTAGGAATTTTATCAAGGCGCCTTTCGACGAAATGTTTACCAATGAATCCTGCAGCATTTCGAACGATAAAGAGACCGGAGGCGATTGCTCAGGCTGAAATACACATGCTTCTTCTTTTTCTGAATTGCAGGCCGCTACCACCAGCAGCAAAAAAATAAACGGTACGAAATACTTGCTCATACGCTCGATAAACAACACGCGAAGATGATATTTTTTTAGAAATCAAACGTGAGTTTGTCGACAGGATTGTTTTTTGTGAGTCGAAGGCTTCGGATTTTTTCCTTAAAGGTAACATGTACGAGGTTGGATTGGTCGGAGTGGAGGGCCATAATGATGTCATTCTGAACTTGAATGGTTTTCCAGGTTTTCACATTCGGGACCTCGATGTAAAAGATGAGGGCGATGTCTTCCTGCTCGTGGCCGAGATAATTGACCTTTTGCGCTTTTCCGTCCAGGGAAATTTTGAAATGGCTTTTCAGATATTGAGACACCACTTCATCCCGGCTTTTCGCACTGAGACCAAGGAGGTCGAGTTCAGGTTGCCCTGTAGCTTGACGAAGGCTCAGCTCCAGGTCGTCCGTGAAAACACGCATCATGATTTCAAGCCGCTTGTCTTTTTCATCCATTTCAATTTCCGTCACAGAAACGTGTATCGGGTGCAGCAATGGCACAAGAAAATGTAAACAAAAGGACCAGAAAAACGATTGCAACGCCAGCATCTATTTTTTATATCAAAAACGCAAGATAGCTTTTCAAAAATAATACCGAAGTAAAATGGATGGCTTAATATGATTTAATCTAGTATACTTGGGACCAGTAGAAATACGTTCAATGAGCAGATTTCAGGTATATTTTGAAGAAGGGGCAAAGCACATTTTAGATTATGCCAATGGTTACGACCATATAATTTTTGTTGTCGCCTTGTGCGCGCTTTACCTGAGTCGCGAGTGGAGACAGATCTTAATCCTCGTGACGGCTTTTACCATTGGCCATTCCGTCACACTGGCCCTGTCTACGCTCCAAATAATTTCAGTAAAAGTAGAATTGATTGAATTTCTCATCCCGCTTACAATTTTTATTACCGCGGTTTCCAATCTGTTCAAAAATGAAAATAATCTTAGCGGCCAGGGTTTGCAGATGAATTATTTTTTCGCCGGCTTTTTTGGGTTAATTCACGGACTGGGTTTTTCCTCCTATTTGCGTTCTATTTTAGGAAAAGATAAAAATATCATAACGCAGCTCTTTGCATTTAACCTGGGACTTGAGGTAGGTCAGCTGGTTATCGTCGCCATATTTATGGCCGCTGCATTTATCCTGGTGGATCTGTTTGGTTTGAACCGAAGAGATTGGAAAATGGTTATCTCGTCTGCCATTGCAGGGATAGCACTTGTTTTGATGAAGGATAACATGTATTGGCTCGAATAGAATTTTTGCTTTGACTCATTATTCATTAACCTAAACATATATGAAGTTTTTTTTAATCACCGTTTTAAGCTTTTGCGCATTGGAGGCGCTGGCACAGGGCGACCCGAAGTGGGAAGGGAAGTTCGAGCAGCTCGGGCAAATGTTGCCAACACCAAATGAATACCGGACTGGATCAGGCGCACCAGGTCCAAAGTATTGGCAGCAAAAAGCCGATTACGAAATAAGTGTTGAATTACACGAAGCGAACAACAGTATTTCCGGTACCGAAACCATTACGTACACCAATAACTCCCCCGACATTTTGAAGTACCTGTGGCTACAGGTAGATCAAAACATTCTTGCTAAAGAAAATACATTAAACACTTCTGTGACGGGCGTTGTGAAAGATTCGGCAAGTGCAAAGACCTTTGCACGGGAAACTTCCGACTTTGACGCAGGATACAAAATAACCAAGGTAACGGACACCGATGAGAAACCGCTTCCCTACACGGTGAACAATACCATGATGAGGGTGGACCTGCCTCAGCCGCTTCGCCCCGGGCAAAAGTATTCATTTGAGCTTGCATGGTCGTTCAACATTGTTGACAGAAGCATCTTCGCGCAGCGAAGCGGGATGGAATTTTTTCCCGCCGATGGCAATTACGTTTATACCATCGCCCAGTTCTTCCCACGAATGTGCGTCTACGACGATTATCAGGGCTGGCAGAACAAACAATTTCTGGGACAGGGAGAGTTTACATTGCCATTTGGCGATTACAAAGTTAAGATCACCACGCCCGTAGACCATATCGTGGCGGCTACCGGCGTTCTCCAGAATCCGGCTGACGTTCTGTCGAAGACGGAGATAGCGCGTTTTGAAAAGGCAAAAAATACTTTTGATAAACCAGTGCTCATTGTCACGCAGAGCGAAGCAGTACAAAAGGAGAAAACAAAATCAACTCAGAAAAAAACCTGGGAGTTTCATGCAGAGAATGTACGCGATTTTGCGTTTGTCAGCTCGCGGAAATTTATCTGGGACGCCCAGGCCGTAAAGCTTGGTAATAAATCCACCCTGGCGATGTCCTTGTACCCGAAAGAAGGAAATCCCCTCTGGGAAAAAGAGTCCACGAAAGCGGTGAAAAATACGCTTGAGGTATACTCACGTCTTACGATAGACTACCCTTACCCTGTTGCTATTTCCGTTCACACAGCCAGCATCGGAATGGAATACCCTATGATCTGTTTTAATTTCGGCCGACCAAACGAGGATGGCAGCTATTCGGCAAGTACCCGACAAAAGATGATCGGTGTAATTGTACATGAGGTCGGGCACAACTTTTTCCCCATGATTATCAATAGCGATGAACGTCAAACGGCATGGATGGACGAGGGTATCAATAGCTTTGTGCAGCTTCTTACCGAACTTGAAAGGTATCCTGATATAAAGTGGACGCGTGGAATACCATCCGAGATGGTCCCTTATCTCAAAGGCGAGAGCAGTGCGAAACGGCCGCTCATGACCACCGCCGACCAGGTTGTAAGCTTGGGTAACGAGCAATATGGAAAGGCCGCCACGGGATTATACATCCTCCGCGAGTCAATTATGGGACCCGAGCTTTTTGATAAGGCTTTTAAAGAGTATGCAGAGCGTTGGGCGTTCAAACATCCCAAGCCGGCCGATTTCTTTCGGACCATGGAGGACGCGTCGGCGGTAGATCTCGATTGGTTCTGGAAGGGTTGGTTTTACACGACGGATAATTGCGACCAGTCGATCGACCAGGTGAAATGGTTTAAAATGCGCAAGGAAGAAAAGGGCGTGGAGAAGAAAGAGTTGAAAGTGAAGAAAGGCGATCTCGCATCCGGTCAGGATGAAAAGAAATATGACAATTTCGATAAGGGTCCGGAGCCATTTAGTCTGATACCGACGGATCCGAGACTCAACGGCGAGTTCCGGAGCATCGTAGACGATAAAGCCATCATACAAAAGTTGGAAAATAAAAATATTTATGAGGTCACGCTTTCCAACAAAGGCGGGTTAGTTATGCCTGTTATCATTCAATGGACATATGCCGACGGCACAAAGGAAATCGAACGAATTCCCGCTGAGATCTGGAGAGTAAATGAAAAGAAGGTCAACAAGGTCTTTATCAAAGATAAAGAAGTGGTGACCGTAGTGCTGGACCCCAACCAGGAACTTACTGATGTGGACCTGCAGGACAATGTCTTTCCGAAGCGCGCTGCCTCCCCTTCAAAATTTGACTCTTTCAAAAAGAGTGTGAATTAATTTTTTACATTGTATCAAACCGCGCCGCAAGTGATTCCCCACCAGGATCACCGGCCTCTTTTAACCTGAAAAATGAGACCATTCTTAATTATTTTGTTTTTTGCAATCTTGAATTTCCAGGGATCCGCACAAGGTCAGTGGAAAGGGAAGTTTGAACAATTGGGAGAGCTTCTTCCAACTCCAAACTCCTACCGAACCGGGTCGGGTGCCCCGGGTGCCAATTACTGGCAACAACGGGCTGACTATGTGATCAACGTGGAGGTGAACGATAAAACGCATTTACTCACGGGATCGGAAACCATTACGTATTATAATAATGCGCCTGAAGCATTGAAATTTTTGTGGCTCCAGCTCGACCAGAATCTTCTCGCCGACCAAAGCATCATGAACCAGACGAATACAGGAACGGTGAAAGATTCGATACCCGCTGGATTTTTTACGACAGCAACGGGGGTGATGGTTTCAGATTATAAAGGTGGATACACTATCAAAGCGGTCAAGGACGCGGCCGGCAAAAGTCTTCCGTATATAATCAACAACACTATGATGCGCGTTGACCTACCTGCTCCACTCAAGTCAGGTGAAAAGTTTTCCTTTTCTGTAGACTGGAGCTATACTGAATATGACCGGCAGGTTTTCGATGGGCGGGGCGGCTATGAGTTTTTTCCTGAAGACGGCAACTACGTTTATACGTTCGCGCAATGGTTCCCACGTATGTGTGTGTATGATGATTATGAAGGATGGCAGAACAAACAGTACCTGGGTCAGGGAGAGTTTGCGCTCACCTTTGGAAATTACAGCGTAAAAATCACGGTTCCGGCTGACCATATCGTAGGGGCTACGGGTACCATTCAGAATCCCAAGACGGTACTGACGAAGGAGCAATTGGAGCGCTACGAAAAAGCGAAGAAATCCTTCGACTCGCCGGTGTTTATCGTAACAGAGAAAGAAGCGAGGGAAAAGGAAAAAACGAGATCGGAGAAAAAGTCCACCTGGGAGTTTTACGCGGAAAATGTCCGTGACTTCGCGTTTGCCACATCGCGTAAATTCATTTGGGATGCTCAGGCTGTGAAGATCGGGACCAAGACGCCGTTGGCGCAATCCCTGTATCCAAAGGAGGGAAACCCGCTCTGGGAACGCGAGTCGACGAAAGCAATCAAGAATGCCCTGGAATTGTATTCCGAAAGGACATTTGAATACCCTTACCCGGTAGCCTACTCGATACATAGCGCCAAGCAGGGAATGGAATATCCTATGATATGTTTCAACGGTGAGCGTCCAAAGAAAGACGGCTCCTATTCGAAGCAAGTTCTTTACGATCTTGTCCAGGTGGTGGTACACGAAGTGGGTCACAATTTTTTTCCCATGATCGTAAACTCTGACGAACGTCAATGGTCTTGGATGGACGAAGGGCTGAATACTTTTTTGGAAAAGGAAACGGTGCGCTTGCGTTACCCGGAGCTTTTTGGAACGCACGGCACGCCTAAAGGAATTGTGCCTTTCATGCGTGGTGACAAAAGCCAGATGCGTCCGATCATGACTTCCTCAGACGACGTGAGGCCTGGAGAGTTCGGGCCCAATGCTTATACGAAGCCTTCCGCAGCACTCACAGTATTGCGTGAAACAGTGATGGGTCCGGAAATTTTTGACAAGGCATTTAAGGAATACGCGCAGCGATGGGCGTTCAAACATCCCGGGCCCGCTGATTTTTTTCGTTCGATGGAAGATGCTTCTGCCGTCGATCTGGATTGGTTTTGGCGTGGGTGGTTCTATTCTACCGATAATGTTGACGTTGACCTCGCCGACGTAAAGTGGTTTAAGCTGCGGTCCGTGTCTGTCGAGCCGGAAAAGAAAAAATTAAAGGTTAAGCGAGGGGATTTGGATTCGGGAAACGACGGCTCCAAAACCAATGAAAATGATTTTAGCGACGGACCAGAGGAATTTACCCTTCTGAATACACCTGAAAATCTTCAGGGTGAGTTCAAGAGCCGGGTTGATGACAATGCAATTCGCCAAAAGTTAGAAGGGAAAAACATATACCAGCTTACATTGAAGAACTCCGGTGGACTTGTCACGCCGTTGGTGATCGAATGGACCTTCAAAGATGGCTCGAAAGAAATTGAACGAATCCCTGCGGAGGTATGGAGACTAAATGAAAATGTGGTGACGAAGGTATTTATCAAAGAGAAGGAAGTTGTTAACATCCTGCTGGATCCGAACCTGGAGCTGGCGGATGTCGAGGTGAGGAATAATGTTTTTCCGAAAAAAACTACGCCTTCTAAGTTCGATCAGTTCAAGAAGAATAATTGAGTGGCGAATGAAGGAAACTAACCCTGTCAAGAGCCCCCCATTTGCGTCCTTGGCACTTTCGAACTTTGCGTGAACCGGAGCCATTGTAGTGATAGTTTCACGCAAAGGGCGCAAAATAAACCTCAAGCAAAGGCCGCCAAGTTTAGAGGTAAGGAATGCATGAAATAGGAGATGCTCAGTGAGGCGTAGAACATTTATCACTGAGTAGAGAATAACGAACAAGCTTTTGACAGGTCCACGTTGCCTCCGGAGAAAATAATTCCGACCCGTCGCCCGCGAAATTTTTCTTTCGAATTCAAAACGACG
>DASUTP010000231.1:0-10582 GCA_036374515.1 Chryseolinea sp.
GGGGCTTCGACATCAAATGGCACTTGCGCCTTACAATGTTCAATCGACTCGTTTAATGTCACCAACGTAGCGATCTTTTCGTCAAAGTCGCCAACTAAAGCAATTTTAATGCGTTTCATTGTTTGTATTTGACCCTCTCAACAGCCGGTCGGCCACTTTATTGGTCGATCGGCTTAACAAATAAATAATGGATAAAGTAAACATCTCCGAAAAGCTCGGTCAATTCAGCGACTATTACAACCCAAGAATTATCGGCGAGTTAAATGGGCAACAAGTAAAAGCCGTTAAGTTAAAAGGAGAATTTGTATGGCATCATCACGATCATGAGGACGAGTTATTCCTCGTTATCAAAGGAAAATTAATTATGGAATTTCGCGATAAATTCGTTGAAGTGATGCCTGGAGAATTTATTATTGTACCCAGAGGGGTTGAGCATAAGCCTGTTGCCGAAGACGAGGTCCACCTACTGCTTTTTGAACCGGCGTCCACCCTGAATACTGGCAACGTGGAAAATGAACGGACCAGAACGAAATTGGAGAAAATTTAAATTTGAATGGCGGAGGAACTCTTCATTTCTGCTTCTGCAGATAAAAAGGAACGTTATAAAACGCTCTTACCCCAAATCAGGGGTTTGGTGGAAGGCGAAACAAACCTTGTTGCCAACCTATCCAATATTGCGGCTGCGCTGAAACAGACCATGAATTTTTTCTGGGTTGGCTTTTACCTGGTACAGAAAAATCAACTTGTACTCGGGCCGTTCCAGGGGCCTGTGGCCTGCACCCGTATAGATTTCGGAAAAGGGGTTTGTGGTGCCGCATGGAAAGAAAAAACGACCATTTTGGTTCCGGACGTTGAGAAATTTCCAGGCCATATAGCCTGCAGCACGGCTTCGAAATCTGAGATAGTCGTACCTGCTTTCAAAAACCATGAAGTATTTCTTGTTCTGGATGTTGATAGCGATGTTTTGGATGACTTCGATGTTATCGACCAGCAGGCGTTGGAGGAAATAATGCGTATCATTGAAAGCTTGCTCTGAATCCTCACGATTAACTTATACGCATGACCCGAAGTGACCTTGGTGCGTTTTATCAAAAACGAAAAACGGATTTTGAAACTTCGTTGGGACATGCGAGAAAAAAAATAAACCTCGTATCCAACCTCCGTATCCTGGTCGCCCTGTCTTTGGTCACAGCGATATACTTTTCATTTTCTAATGTTACAACTGCCCTGTTAGTCGTCCCGCTCCTCGTATTTTTCATTTTCCTGGTTGTTAAACATAATTCGCTGTTTGAACAAAAAGTACATCTCGAAGACCTGGTTAAAATCAATCACCTCGAGTTACGGGCGTTAGAGGGAAACATATCCGGGTTCTCGCCAGGTGCCGAGTTTATTGATGTACACCATCCTTATACACACGATTTGGATATTTTTGGAGATGGCTCAATTTTTCAGGCAATTAATCGCAGCAATACGATCAATGGGAAATTGCTGATGGCCCGGCGCTTAAGCTATCCACTGACTTCGCAACATGATATAGCGCTCCATCAGGAAGCCATTCGCGAGTTGGCCTTAAGGGGGGATTTTCGCCAACATTTCCAGGCAGCAGGTATGGAAATCGGTGAGCAGCCTTACGACCGGGAGCAACTTCTGGCATGGCTGCGACTGCCGTCGTTTGTTTATGGATCATAGATCAAAAGGATTCTTCTGACGTTACTTCCGGCTTTGACCATAGTCGCTGTGATCTCAGCATTTTTCTTCAGCATGGCAAAGCCGTTTGCCATAGGGCTGGCGTTGTCGCAGTGGGCAATTCTTGGCTTTCACAGTAAGAAGGTGAGCGACTTTCATGAATATATCAGCAAGAAAAAAAACATCCTTGAAAAATACGGGCGGTTACTGCACCTTTTCCGCCAGGAAACATTTACATCTGAAGTGCTGAAAAAGCTTACATCCCACGCGCAAGAAGCTGACGAAAAAGTAGAATCATTGGCAACACTGGTAAGTTATCTGAACGCGCGTCTGAATTTCCTCACCAACCTCGTTGTCAACAGCTTATTGTTGTATGATCTGCAGTGTGTATACCGGCTGGAGAAATGGAAAGCCGAAAATTCCGCTCACGTAACCCAATGGCTGGATGTGATCAGCGAAGCGGAGTTTTTATGCAGCATGGGAACATTCGCTTTCAATCATCCTTCATTTATATTTCCTGACATTACCCAGGAGTTAGCTATTAATGCTGAAGGCCTCGGGCATCCGCTGATAAGTGAAAAAGATTGTGTGACGAACGACGTTTATGTCGGCAAGGGCCAGAAAGTTCTCATCATAACCGGCGCGAACATGGCAGGCAAAAGTACCTTCCTCCGAACATCCGGGGTCAATCTGGTCCTGGCCCTCGCCGGGGCGCCAGTTTATGCAAAGGTGTTTTCCTGCCCCATCATCAACCTTCGGTCCGGCATGCGCACCGCTGATTCGCTGAAAGATCATCAGTCATATTTCTATGCAGAGTTGGACCGGTTAAAAGGAATTATGGATGAATTAAGGAGCGATAAACCGCTATTGATCTTGTTGGACGAGATATTGAAAGGAACAAATTCCACGGATAAGCAATCAGGTTCCATCGCGCTCGTAAAGCAGCTATTGCCACATCCTTGTCTTGCCATGATCGCAACCCACGATATCGTACTGGGTGATCTTGAAAGCCAATTTCCGGGAAACATCAAAAATTATCATTTCGAAGCCAGCATAGAAGACGATCAGCTATCGTTCGACTATAAGCTAAAGCCCGGCATCGCGCAGACTATGAATGCAACATTTCTGATGAAAAAAATGGGAATTATCCCGAGGGAGTAAGGGATGGAAGGCTCGATAAACAATAATCAATAATAATCAACGCTCAACACTCAACAATTAATGTTCAATGAAAGCCCAGACACTCCTTCAGCTTTTCTACTGCGAAGTCAATTTCCTCCTCGGTGTTGTACTTGCTGAATGAAAACCGTACCGCTCCTTTCTTAGAGTCAGGATAAAGCGCGCCTAACACATGGGAACCATTTGTAGCTCCGCTCGAGCAGGCGCTTCCGCCCGACGCCGAGATCCCGTGCAAATCAAGATTAAAAAGCAACATGCTGTTTTGATCCGACTCGGGCAGGCAAACGTTCAACACCGTGTACAAACTCCTATCCAGGTCGGCAGAGGTGCCATGGAAATCTACACCCGGAATTGCCGCTTTCAGTTTGGAGATCATACGTTGTTTCAATCCCATAATATATTTTTTGTGCTCGTCCAGATTTTCATAGGCGATCTCAAGCGCCTTGGCAAGCCCGATGATGCCATACACATTTTCAGTACCGCCGCGCATGTTTCTTTCCTGTGGTCCGCCATGCATGAACGATTGTATCTTCTTATCCTTTCGGATGAACATAAAGCCGACACCTTTGGGTCCATGAAATTTATGAGCTGCTGCAGCCATACCGTGGATTTTGATCTTCCTCAGGTCGTGCACATAATGCCCTACCGTCTGGACGGTATCTGAATGAAAATAGGCTTTATGCTTATGGCACAACTCGCCCACTGCTTCGATGTCCAGCAGGTTTCCAATCTCATTGTTGGCATGCATCAAAGAGACCAGCGCCATGGGATGCTTGTGAAGCAGGAAGTCCAGGTGGTCCAGGTCGACATTTCCATGATCATCCAATTTTACCAAATCGAGGTGAATATGCTTCTTCTTGTGAAGGTTATTCAGCGTTTCCTCAACTGCATGATGTTCTATGGGGGATGAAATGATATTCTGGACGCCATAAGACATGACGGCACCGTTTAATAAGGTGTTGTCGGCCTCCGTTCCGCCAGAGGTAAAGATGATCTCGCCTGGCGTGCAGTGGAGTAATTCTGCAATTTTTTTGCGGGCGGACTCAATTGCAGCCCGAACCTTGCGTCCATGCGCATGCGTTGACGACGGATTTCCAAAATCATCGAGCATAAAAGGCTTCATCGCCTCAAATACTTCGGGGTCCATTGGCGTTGTCGCGGCATTGTCCAGGTAAATGCGCATCTGTTAATTCGTAGATTTAAGCCATTGCCTTTTCGGTAATGATCTCTTTTATGTCGGTGATTATTTTTTTTGCCAGGTTCTCAGCCTTGACTTCGAGATCGGATTCAGCATAGATCCGGATGATAGGCTCCGTATTCGACTTTCTTAAATGTACCCACTCGTTATCGAATTCTATTTTGACGCCATCGACAGTGTTAATGGGTTGCTTTTTGTATTTTTTTCTTATTTCGTCAAGAACCTCATCGACGTTGATGCTTCTGGTAAGTTCGATCTTGTTTTTTGAAATAATGTAGTTCGGAAATTTCGCCCGAAGCCGTGAAACAGGCATATCGGATTTAGCCAGATGCGTGAGGAACAACGCAATGCCTACCAGCGCGTCACGGCCGTAGTGCAGGTCAGGATAAATGACGCCGCCGTTTCCTTCACCACCGATGACAGCATTGCATTCCTTCATCAAAGTGACAACATTGACTTCCCCCACTGCCGCCGCGAAATATTCCCCACCCGCTTTTTCTGTGACATCGCGCAGCGCCCGGGTGGAGGAGAGATTTGACACCGTATTGCCCTTTTTCTTTTTCGTCGCGTTTAAGACGTAGTCGGCAACTGCAACGAGGGTATATTCTTCACCAAACGGCGAACCATCTTCACAAACAAGTGCAAGCCGGTCCACATCCGGGTCAACAACAATACCCAAATCGTATTTGCCTTTTTTAATTTCGCGGCAAATGTCCATAATATGTTCGGGCAATGGCTCCGGGTTGTGGGGAAAATGTCCGGTAGGCTCGCAGTACAATTCCTTCACCGTAACATTTAACGCCTTCAGCAAAAGCGGAACGGCAATTCCGCCGCTGGAATTCACTGCATCAACAACAACTCTGAATGCCTTGCTTCTGATGGCTTCTACATCAACCAAAGGCAGTTTAAGAATCATGTCAACGTGCTTCTGAAGGTAAGTGTCATCTTTCGTATAGCTCCCCAGTTTTGTCACGGGGGCAAAATCAAACTCTTCCGCAGCTGCCATCTTTAGCACCTCTTCCCCTTCCTTGGCCGAGATGAATTCACCTTTCTCGTTGAGAAGCTTAAGCGCATTCCACTGGACCGGATTGTGACTGGCTGTAAGAATAATTCCGCCGGCAGCTTTTTCGAGCGGCACCGCGATTTCCACAGTAGGTGTTGTCGACAAGCCGAGGTCGACAACATCGATCCCCAGTGCCTGCAATGTAGCCGTCACCAACGCGTTTACCATCTCGCCGGAGGGCCGCGCGTCGCGACCTATAACAACTTTGGTTGTACCTTTTTTCTTCTTTATAAGTGTGCCAAATGCAGATGTGAATTTGACAATATCGACTGGGGTCAGATTTTCATTGGTGACGCCTCCAATTGTTCCCCGAATTCCGGAAATTGATTTAATTAATGCCACAGTAGATCATTTGACGGCAAAATTAAAAGAATAATGTAATTCTCGTTCTGCTAAAGTGATTCTTTGCAAGCTTACTGGAACGAGGGATTATTTTTTCTTAATGGATGGAAGCGGTTCAGCGCCTCCGGATTCCGGATCGCCACAAGCGGCATCGCCCGGTTTTAGCTGTTTACCACAATAACCACAGGCTACGCCTTCCTTATTTAACCAGGGGCTCTGAGATGCGCATGTTCCGCGAAACTCTCCGTTCTTGATAAAAAGTAACCGAACAGAAAGCAACACAAAAAAAAGTGCAAAAATGCCTAGGGTCAGCAGGAAAACAGTCATTCGATTCTACATTTTTAATTTTACCCGACAGAGCTAAAAATTGTTAGTACTTTCGACAAAGTAACCACTATTATAACAGCTTTTAAAATGAAAAAGGTTCTTTCAACCCCAGATTTGACACGCGAGGCAAAATTACAGGCTTTCGACCGTTTGCTTACGATCATGGATGAGCTGCGCGAAAATTGCCCATGGGACAAGAAGCAAACGTTGGAGAGTTTGCGCCATCTCACCATTGAAGAAACCTATGAGCTCTCGGATTCCATCCTGGAGGGAAATCTTTCCGAGATTAAAAAGGAACTGGGGGATATTATGTTGCATATGGTTTTTTACGCGCGGATCGCCTCAGAGTTGAAAGCGTTTGACATTGCCGAGGTTTTGAATTCGATATGCGACAAACTTGTAGAGCGTCATCCCCATATTTACGGCGACGTCGTTGCCAATGATGAGGATACTGTAAAGGCTAATTGGGAAAAAATCAAATTGAAGACGGGAAATAAATCCGTTTTAGAAGGTGTTCCAAAATCCCTGCCAGCATTGGTCAAAGCAATACGGATTCAAGACAAAGCACGCGGGGTGGGATTTGACTGGGAGAAAAAAGAACAAGTGTGGCAAAAGGTTGAAGAGGAAATGCAGGAGTTCAAAGCCGAATTCAACGCGGAAGGTGGTTCCATCAACAGGGGAAAAGCGCTGTCGGAATTCGGGGACTTGCTTTTTTCCCTTGTAAATTACGCGCGATTTATAGACATCGATCCGGAAGAAGCCCTCGAACGGACCAATAAAAAATTCATCAAGCGGTTTCAGTACCTGGAGACTGAATCGTCGCGGGACGGAAAAAAAATGGGCGAAATGACCCTGGCGGAAATGGATGAATATTGGGAACGCGCAAAGAACGTTTCTTCCTTTTAGTTTGGAGGTGAAACACCAGACCTAGACGTCAACGCCCGGACTATCTATTCAGACTCCACTTCATCAATGGTCCGCTGGTCATGCTTGTGATAAGCGCCATGATTACGAGGGATACGAACACTTTTTCATTGATGAGTCCGTTTTCCAGCGCAATCAGACCCAAGATAATTTCCATTGCGCCTCTGGCATTCATGCCGAATCCAGCGGCCAACGATTCCTTCCACGTAAATCCGCCCAAGCGCGCACCCAGACCGCTGCCGATAATTTTACCGGTGAACGCTATCGCCAGAATGACCAGCGTAAGCACCGCATCAAAATTTGCGATGAAGTTTACCCTCAGCCCAATCGATACGAAAAAGAGGGGCGCAAAAATATTGTTAATAAACTGATGCACAATTTCCTTTGCGCGCTCCGAAAAATGTTCTGAGTCGCCCAGGGCAACGCCCATGATAAACGCTCCGAAAATCGCGTGAATGCCGATGTATTCGGTAAAAGCGCCTGCCAAAAAACAAAGGGCAAGCGAAATTGATAACACTCCTCCCGGCCATGCAAGCTTCTTATTCACCCATGGAAGGATCCTGTTGAGCAGGCCGCGTCCGATCGTAAGCATAAACGCCGCGTAACCAATGGTTAAAATCACGGTATTGATGAGCGACACGGACCCACCGCCTTTACCGATCAGTCCCAGGATCACAGAAAATATTAGCCATCCCACCAAATCATCGACCATAGCAGAAGCAACCACGAGCAATCCCATTCTCGATCTGAAAATATTCAGATCCATAAGTATCCGAACGATTACCGGCAATGCCGTGATTGCCATTGCCGTACCCATAAACAAAGCAAACGTAAGCCTCGCGTTGACATCATTGATCCCGAAAAATTCTGCAAAGAAATAAGGGAATGTAAAGCCGATGCTGAACGGTATAATCAAACCAAAAACGCTTGTTGTTACTGCCTGCCTGCCTTGCTGCAAAACAATGTGCAGGTCAACCTCGAGTCCCGCTATGAACAGCAACATAACGACCGCTACCTGAACGAACCCGGTAAGTACGATCCCAGCGCCCGAGGCAGGTGGAAACAAAGCTTCAAACCATTCAGGCTGAAACATTCCCAGGACGGTGGGGCCAAGCAAAATTCCGGCGATAATTTCTCCGATGACGGCAGGTTGATGGATCTTCCGCGCCGCCTCTGCAAAAATTCTTCCCATCACTAACATCGCGCTGAGCTGAACCAGAAGGTGTACAACATCAGCGTGGCTTAGCTTACCCATGGGCTACCCCCTTTCTCGGATGGATAATGAGAAGATTGCAGGGCAAGTCCGCAAAAATATACTCCTGGTCGTGCGTAAAGACGCGATCGAAGAAGGAAAACCTCCTCTCCGGTGCACCCACAATAAGCAAATCTGCCTGCTTGCGTTGTGTGAATTGTGTCAATTCAAAACCTGACTTCCCCGACACCAGCTTGATGTTTATTTTTATGCCCTCATGCGGAATCTGATGGAGTATTTTTTCGACGGTTTCAATTTCTGATTGAACGAGATTATGCCGCATTTCTTCGTATTCCTGCTCGCTGCACTGTTCCGCAGCCGTCATTGTGAGGCCATACATTCTTAATTCCCGAACGATGTGCAGCCATGACGACTGATCCTTTAAAGCGATCTGACAGGCAGCGTTGAGCGACTGCTCGACGTAGGGCCTATCGTCGGCTTCGACCACGATATTTTTAAAAGGCTGGGGATTCACAGAAGGATTCACCAAAAGCAATACCGAGCAGTCGGCCTTGCGAATAATTTTTCTGGCAACAGTTCCAAGATAATATTGGAGAAGGTTTTCTTTTTTTAGTGCACCGGCGATGAGAAGATCAACATTTTCCTTATTGCAAATGGCAAGTATACGTTGGCTGGGTTTGCCTTCCTCCCAAAAAATTTTGATATCATCTGTAGATTTTAATCCGGTTTGAATCAGAAGCTGATTTAACCTTGCTTTTTCCTTCTCTCCATGCGTGCCTACATGAATGAGAATCAGTTCAGCGTTCCACAAATTCTTCATCCTGGCGGCTTCTGCCAGGATTGCTTCTATGCGGGGAGAAAAAGCGACGGCAACCCCAATTTTTTTTATAGCATTCATCATGTAAGGGGTAAGTTATTGATTTATTTAAAAATCAATCTTGCCTGGACTAAAATTCCACTTTTTGCACAGCATTCGGGGCGTTTTTATGCTCGATGATATTTAATGGCAATTGGACTAAAAACATGCATGCATACGCTCGCGACAGGAATATGATTGTACATACATCCATAGGCCCGTAATTTTGCCTAATTGAAATTGTTTAATATGTCATTAAAGCGCGCCATCAGGAACGTAATAATTGGAAATGACAAATTTATTGAATCGTATAGCGAATACAGACAGGTTTTACTGTCGGGTGAATTCGCCATCATCGGCATCTTGTTCTGCTTTGTTTCAGGCATTTTTAATTATCAAATCGGATATGTAGAAGCGTTGGCGGTTCTGGCAGCCACGGCCTTATTTTTCTTCATCACCCTCTTGTTGCACCGTCGCGGATTACATTCCATAGCAAATTATATTTTGCTTGCCACGCTGAATATATCCGTATATATTTTGGCTTCCAGCGAATCTGCTAAAACCGGCTCCTTCCTGTTTTTTATTGTCAGCAGTATCGCATCATTTGCTGTTTTTAGTTATCATGAAAGATTGCTGTCAATACTTTTTGCAGTCTTTACGTACGTGCTTTTCGCTTTGGCCTACTTCATTGATTTCAGCATCTTGCCTCAAAGGGATTATAGCGATGATGTGCTGCTATTCTCTATTATCATCAATTTTTCGGCAGCACTTCCAGCAACTGTTATGACTGTCTACTTGCTCAAGAGCCTCAACCATCATAATGCCCTTGAGCTGGTTGAAAACAATATGCTCCTTTCAAGAACAAATGCCGAGCTGGATCGCTTTGTGTATAGTACTTCACATGACCTTCGCGCTCCCCTTTCTTCAATAATGGGTTTGATAAACATTACGCTCGACAATCAAAACCCTAATGAAGTGCGGCGTTATCTTTCACTGATGAAGGATCGGGTACATTCCCTTGACCACTTTATAAAAGACATCACCGATTACTCAAGAAACAATCGATTGGAAGTAAAGCGGGAACTTGTTAAACTCAGCGACCTTGCTCACGAAGTTTGGGAAAGTTTAAAATTTTCGCCTGAGGCCGAAAACATCGATTTTCGTATTGACATTCCTCAGGACATTTACATCGAGTCGGATAAAAACCGCTTGCGGGTTATTATTAGTAACCTGATCTCCAATGCGGTCCGGTACCATGATCTGAAAAAAGAGACTCAGTACATCCGTTTGCATTATCAAATGAAGGGCCGTATCTCATACATTCAGGTTGAAGACAACGGTCAGGGAATTCCCGCCGAATACCACGGTAAGATATTCGATATGTTTTTCCGGGCCAATGAAGGGTCGAAAGGCACGGGATTAGGGTTGTATATTGTAAAGGAAGCTTTGAGCAAGCTGTCCGGTACGATCAAACTCGAATCTACGATCGGGGTGGGAACTACCTTCACCATCATGCTGCCGCAGCGAAAATTGCGTCATTCCTAAGAAAAACCGGCTTTTAAAAAACTTTCAGCCGTTCCCGCGTTGACTGTGTCCGAATATTATCTTTGCCCCTTATGGCAATTCAAGAAGACAATTTATTTAAAAACGTGATCTCCCATGCAAAAGAATATGGGTTCATTTTTCCCTCGAGTGAAATTTACGATGGGCTAAGCGCCGTTTATGATTATGGCCAGAATGGCGCCGAATTAAAAAACAATATTAAAGAGTACTGGTGGAAGTTCATGACGCTAC
>DASUTP010000232.1:0-18158 GCA_036374515.1 Chryseolinea sp.
TTGTTTTTTCATTGCGAGCGATTTGGTTGATAATAGTAAGACTATTTCACGGCTAGGCTACTAGTAAAGAAAAAATATTCATCGAATATTGAATTGATAGTCATTGAGGATCTCCCGCCAGTTGCATTCCAGTGACCACGAAAAAAGCATTGGATGTCATCCTTCCTGCAAAGCCATCAATTCGAAGTGGTATCCCAACACTATTCAACAACCGCTGTAGTTCCTGGGCCTGAGCACTAAATTTTTTTGGCGCGAACCTGACCATGCTACCCAATAACTTAATTTGAGAAATTGTATCAACCTCCCCTGTAATTGCAATTTGTCTTTCACTCATCCGGCGCAAAAGAACGGCAGCACCGCATTGCTTCGAAGTAGCACTTTCACTGAACAGGCCATCTTTTACAAATTTTCCTTTTACATAGTGATTTGAAAAACTCCATAAATACGGGGAGTTAATTCCATGCGGTCGGTATCCAAAGCCATTATACCTTTCGAATTGAAAGAGCATTCCCGCGATGCTCCAATCCGTCCAGCGATCCAGGGCTTTCAATTGCAAAGCGTCCATCGCGCTTTCCTCCCAAGCATAAGGAGGGTTGCCGAACCTTGGCCGGTTGCTTGGAACATGCCTGGTCTTTCCATCTAAGGAATCTCCATTGTGAAGGTGGGTCTTAAAATTCAGACTTGCCTCAAGACAATGAATGATCCCGGTAAAATACCATGGCACATTAATCCTGGCTTGTATTGACTCGTATTTAGGCCTTCCGGCGAGAATCAGTTTGATGGTATTATCAAGGGCGGCAAATTTTTCAGGCCTAATCAAACAGCTATTAAACAGCTGTTTGTATTCTGAGGCCAGTTGTTGATTGAGGGCGGGCATAACGATCGTTTAAGGTTCTAAAAACTGATTCAAGAACATTGCTGTGCAGACAGCAAAATTTTACAATATGCCTTTCAATACATCCGCGTATTGAATATTCTCTTACGCTCTTACACAATTGGCATTTCTTGCCACTAACGATTCTCTATTCTGCTATCAGATGGGCTTACTTAAAAATAAAAAAGCAGTGACAAGTTTGCAATTGAAAGGAGCTAATTTTTTCAAATTAACATATTGGAATTTCCCTGACTGGATGATAAACAGATCCCTGAATACAGGGTTTATTATTATAATGGAAGCAGAAATACAACAGTTATACGACTCCGGAATTTGCAACGTACGCAACTTTTTGTGCCGATGCCAATCTTGTACTACTTCAGGTAAGGAACACGAAGAGAAATTTGCCATCGTGTACATCAGGAAGGGAAATTTCCAGTTCAATGCGTTTAAAAATGAGCTCGACGCATACCATGGATTGTTCCTTATTAATAAGCCACACTATGAATACAGGGTTAAACATATTCACAACCTGCCGGATGAGTGCACCATATTCTCGATCTCAGAAGCAGTACTCGATAATTTAAAGTCACACGCTGACGAATTTAAATGGTTTTTCAAGGATCCAAAGATTCAATCAGTCTTGATCCGGGCTACGCCGGCCACCGAATACCTTCATCATTGCGTATTCCGATTGTTGCAAACCCCTGGTACGCCTCGACTATGGGTGGACAGTTTGATCGCAGAGCTCTTGATGAAAGTTTTATCGTCCGCGAAAGATTTGTCGATCGTTCCGCAGTTAAACTTTAAACAAAAAAAGAATTACATGCCTGTCATCGAAAGGGTGAAACTTTTCATGAATGAAAACTTCATGGAGGACATTTCACTTACACAGCTGGCAGACTTAAGCAATATGAGTGTGTTTCACTTCAACAGGCTTTTCAAGAAAATCACTAATTGCACTCCTTATAAATACTTATTGAGCGTTCGCCTTCAATTAGCACAACTCCATCTCAAAAATACATCGGAACCTGTTTCAGAAATTGCTTTCTCCGCCGGGTTCAAGAGCCTGGATCATTTTTCAGCGACTTATAAACATCACTTTGGAAAATCTCCGTCTGCAGAGCGCACTTGAAAAGAGCAATTTTCCTCAAGTGCAAAGAATGTTGCCTGGGTAATTTTGTCTTACACTAAAATTAAAAATTTTATGAAAGCGCAACTATTATCCACAATTGAAAATTCAAGGGGGTACATGCTCGCGGTGGCAGAAGCAATGCCGGAAGGTCACTATGAATTTAAGCCGGCTTCTGCAGTTTGGAATTTCGTTGAACTGATGAATCATATCGTGTATGGCATGAAGTGGTACGGCGAAAATTATATTCAAAAGACTAAAACGGAATGGCAACCACCAGTTCCCCATACGACGAAAGCTGAAACCATAAAAAGCCTTGAAAAATCTTTTGACGCCTTGAAAAAGGAAGTGAGCTCAGTCGTGTTAGACGAAGAGCGGATCCACGGCGTCTATACTACGCTGGATCACATTACCCATCATCGTGGCCAGGCAACCACTTATCTACGTTGCAAAAGTATCCAACCCGCGGAATACATTTATTAAACAGCGACTGGATATGGCAGCATACTTCATGAATAGTTACGATATAGTGGACGAAGAGCAATTCAGCAAATATCCTCCACTGGTTATCCCATTGCTAAAAAGGTATGGGGCAGAGGTTGTGGCGGCCGATGTTGATGGTATTGTGATTGAGGGTAAGCCAAAAAAGATGAATGCGATCATCAAGTTTCCGTCCGTCGACGCCGCATTGAAATGCTATAGTGACCCGGAATATCAGCCCATGAAAGAAATCAGGATAAATTCGACAGCCAATTGCACCGTTGTGCTGGTGAAAGAGTTTGAGGGAAATACCTGAAATTCCAAAAAAAAGGCAAATGCTCTCGCCTTTTTCTAATTTCATATCGTTTGAATTTTGAAACTAAATCATGGTTTTTGCAAGCTTAGCACCAAATGGAAATTGACGTTGATCCTTTCTTCGACTTTTACGGCGCCCAGCATCCTTGAGGGTGCTGTAAGATTGAAATCGGAAAATTTCATCTTGTGGCTTCCTCTTAAGTGAATGAAGCCATCCTCCCCTTTTACAATCCCACACCTCACATCCATCGGCGTTTTCACGTCGGCTATTGAAATGGTTAATTTTCCCATAAACTTTTCTTCTGAAAGTTCGTAGTGTGGCATTCGTTCGAATGAAATGAAGTCAATTGTAATAAACGGGTATTGATCGGCCTTGATCGTTTCCCCAAAGTCTTTAGTCATTAACTTCATGCCGCAATCAAACTCGGAAGCCTTTAGTTGAACCTGCCCTTTCGTAAATACGGCCCCTTTTCCCCTTTTTGCCTTTAACGAAAGTGTATCCGTACCGTTGTATTCGGATATGGAACACTCATAGGTATTTACGTTGGTCTTGCCATGGATGGCCAGCGTACTTGAAGGGTGGACCGCCAGGCGGTGAATGGTCTCCTGATCCAAATTAGTGTGAGAATCACTGATTGCCCAAAAGGCCACGATCAACCATATCATCTTCATTCGTGAATTCAGTATTACTTTAAAAAGCTAATAGCCGCCGGCGGCGATTGTTCAAATAATAATTTATCCGCCGTCTGGTTAGAAGGCTATAACAGCTTCGATCATGAGTCCATCGAATTTTCCCCCGTCAAATTGACCTGCAGGATAATCTTTGTAAGACTGTGAAACATATTCAACTTTTGTAACGATGTTTTTTGTCAAGAACCAACCGCCACCGATGTTAAAGCGATCGACCGTAACTTTATCATCTTCCTCGCCGGAGAGCTGGCCCGATGCCGAATTGTATCGTACGCCGGCGTAAAGCTGTTCTTTAGTTCCAAAGCGGTAAATCGCTTCCCCTGCCAGCTGCGTCCAATTTCTGTTACCGGAAAAAGTGATATCTGTGGCGTCATCCCTCCCGGAACTGGTCTCAAAGACACCAAAAAATTCCAAGCCTTTATATTTCAAAAAAGGATTGACCATGATCGAGGTCATATCGGTTTTGTACCCTGGATTTATTCTACCACTGAAATCATTTTCCGACTGACCCTCAACGTCCATAACCTTGTAGTATCTTGCACCTGCGCGGTCGCCACCGTATAAATAAATGTTCGAAGTATTTCTGACCGCGTAAAGAGAACCGGTAAGCCTTACCCGGAGATCATCACTTATTTGTTTGTCATAGCCAACTTTCCCAAGAACCGCACCCTTTGCCGTCGTGTTAGTTACACTTTGATTTAGGCGACCATTTGAAAGGCCCACCATAATTAACCACCCGCTTCTTTGATAGTAAAATTCCCCACAAATTTCTGTCGAAAAACCATCCATGATATAGTTTCCTACGAAGGGATTGTACAGCGCATGACCGTTGTCGGATCTCCGGAAGTGAGCATCTCCATAATTAATTTCCATTTGGCCGATTTTAATGGTGGCATATTTCATGAAGTCAGCCAGAAAATCTTTCTTTACGAAATCGAGCTTGTCCACCTGCAGGTAACCACCTTTAACATATGTTTCTTCATGATGCCTGGACGACAGGTAGGTGCGCAGGTGCATTCTGACACCGTTATATAATTGGACATCCAAATCAAAATTGGCGGTAGGTAGATTGAAATTGCTCGCCAATTCAACAAGGTTGTCAGCAGTATTTTCGTGATCAATGGCCTGATATTGCATAGCGAACGCACCGCCGATCCTTACCCTGATGTTTTCGAATCCAACAGTGTCTTCCTTCGTTGTTTCGAAGACATTGATCCCCAACTTGTCGTTGCTTCTGAAGTATTGGAGCGCAGGCTGCTGCGCCCAACTTACGGTGCATGGAAAAAGGGCAACGCACATTGTAATTAGCAGGAGGGAGTTTTTTTTCATAGACTATAGATTAAAAAGTTACTTTGAGGCACTCAAGGTCATCTCATACTTAATAATTACTTCGGCACCGACTTTGATAGAGCCCATCAAGGCCGTTGGAGGACTCATGCTAAAATCTGTCATGTTCAGCTTTTGATTGCCGCTGATTTGAACATCTCCGTTTGGAAGTACCTTAGCGGAAGCCGTCAAGCCCACGGGTTTTGTTATGCCGGCCATCGTTAGCGACCCATTTGCCTTAAGGTTGTTTCCGCTTGCTGTGACGCTATTCAGCTTATAAACGATCATGGGATTTTTATCAGACTTAAAGGCATCATACGTCTTATTATCCATAGTTTTTCCCTTAGTGCTCTTGATTCCTGCAACAGGGATATTCACAACCACGCTCTTGATTTCTTTTACGGTGGTTCCCTCCGTAACGACCTGGCCTGTCCATGTTAGTTTGGTTACGTCCGAAGTCCAGTCGTGCATTGAAGAAGTGCCGTCAATGGTCATTTTATAGGACTTGACGCTATAGGGCTTTTGTCCTTGAGCTATCGTTGCAATGAAAAAAACCAGGATGAACAGTACAAATGACTTCTTCATGGCAATTACAGTTTGCGGTATAGGGCATAATTTTTCAACGTGTTGTTACAATTTACCCAATTTTATAGCAAGTCCTAAGCTTTTTTATCGCGCGCCTGTTAACAACAGCTGGCATGAAGCATGACCTTGCTCTCGAGTTTGCGCCAATCTACAGGCAACACTTAGCATCGCTAAAGTAGCGCATAGACTATCCGTTACGATCGGTAAAAAAAACTGCACCCCAAGATGAAAAGGGTGCGGGTTAAGTAATCCGGCCTTTATCGTCCGAACACAATGCCGGGAAAAAGCCTTTGGCTTCTCAGACAGCGCTGACGCTAACGTTTGCATAAGTTCAGAGAAAAATAAATACACTCCCAATTACTTGCGGCTATTTGATTTACAGCTCTTCTTTTATATTTTTAATCTGACGCCCCCCGATATCTTTATCAATCAACATTTATAGTTATGAGCTTACAAATTGCCTTATGCAGGCTTTACGGGGGAAATTATGGGCATCCCATTTTATTCTGATTGCAAACACCTAGCTATCATTTATAGAAAATGAACATGGTTGACAAAATGTTGTCCGAGCTCTATCATGAGTTTCGGGCAAAGGAGAACAATGGCGCGCTGGCCAATTACATTCCTGAATTAAGTAAGGTCGATCCCGGAAATTTCGGAATCGTACTAACGACGGTAGATGGCTATCAATACGCTTATGGTGACTCCGAAATCGAATTTACCATCCAGTCTGTGTCAAAGCCTTTCATCTATGGAATGGCTATTCAGGAATACGGCATCAAAAAAGTACTTGAAAAAATTAGCGTTGAGCCAAGTGGCGATGCCTTTAATTCAATTAGCCTCTATCCTGAATCCGGGAGGCCCTTCAATCCGATGATCAACGCGGGTGCGATTGCCGCAACGGACATGGTTTGGCAACAGCACAAGGAGAACACGTTTGAGCGAATATTGAAAACGTTTAGCACCTATGCAGGCTCATCCCTGGAACTTGACACCGCTATTTATAATTCAGAAAGTACAACAGGGCATCGAAACAGGGCGATTGCCCATCTGCTCCGTAACTTCAACATCCTGCAAACAGATGTAGACGCGCCGCTCAATGTTTATTTTAAACAATGCAGTATAAAAGTAACGTGCCGTCAACTTTCCATCATGGGCGCAACACTGGCAAGCAATGGCGTTAATCCTGTCACAGGCAAAAAAGCTATAAAAGCTAAATACGTTCCTAACGTGCTAAGCGTAATGGCTTCGTGTGGGATGTATGACTATTCCGGCGAATGGATTTATAACGTTGGATTACCCGCAAAAAGTGGTGTGGGTGGCGCTGTTCTGGCCGTATTGCCGGGGCAATTGTCTATTGCTGTCTACTCACCACTTTTAGATAAAAAAGGAAACAGTGTCCTGGGTGTGGATCTTTGCAAGGCCATTGCGTCGCGGTTTTCATTGCATCTTTACAAGACTCCGCGCCAGATCAAGCATGTGCTTAGAAAGCAAACCACGTTGCGGACTGCGCGGTCAAAGCACAAACGGGACATCGCTGCGGAGAATATTTTTGAACAATTCGGAGGCGACGTGCAGATAATGGAGCTTCAGGGCGATTTGTGTTTTGCTACATGCGAACTGTTCATGCGAAAAATCTCGAAGGAATGTCGCATGCTTTTACTAGGCATGCACCGTTGCACCACTATGGACGACGGTGCGCTAAGTCTTGTCATAAGACTTAACGACGAATTCAGGAAGGAAGGAAAAACGCTCTTAATTACTAATTATAACCATTTAGATTTACTGTCGGCTTTAGGTCAAAAAAATGCCGGTTTTTTAAAGTTCCAGGATCTGGATGAAGCCCTTTTCGATGCTGAGACTAACCTTCTTGACGCCCACGGCTACCAGCAGAAAGTAGAGCCCGTTCGCCTGATAGATCAGCAATTGTTGCATGGCCTCACCCCGGCTGAAGTCGACGAATTGACAAAACATTTGCTTTATAAATCTTATGCGGCCGGCGAAACGATTATCAAAAAAGGAAGTCCGGCTGAAGATATGTTTTTTATTGAATCGGGTCGCGTTGCTATTCATGACACCCTCGAAAACAACCGAAATTTAACTTTGGCGATAATCAATTCCGGCAACAGCTTTGGAGAAATGGCCCTGTTTGACAAGCAGCATAGGTCGGCGAATGTAAGGGCTCAAACCGACGTTACATGTTTTGTCATGCTCTATGAAATTTTTGATACCGTGGAAAGTTTGTCAGCCGTAAAAATCAAAATACTGACGAACCTTGGCGCTTCGCTATCGGCGCGCCTTCGAACAGCAAACCGGGAAATTGCCAGTTTTACATAAATGTTATCGTTTTGGATAACTACATTTTTGATAATGGCCGATTAGCGTATAGGCCCATTTAATTCAGCGAAGAATATTGCCAGGAGTATTCCAGCGTGGTATATTTGAAAATATGCCGTCCATCATTCCTGGTTACGAATACGACGTTTTTATCTCCTACCGGCATAAAGACAATAGAAGTACCTCGAATTCATCTTCCCAGGGTCACACAAATGTTCCCAGCAACGGTTGGGTAACTGATTTTGTCAATAATCTCCGGAAGGAACTCGAAAGTACCTTCAAAGAAGATATATCCATCTACCTCGATACAAATTCTATCGATGGCCTGCTCGAATCGCACAATGTGGACAAGAGCCTTGGAGGCAAATTGAAATCATTGGTCTTTATCCCCATCATCTCTCAAATTTATTGCGACCCCAGGAGCTTCGCCTGGCAAAATGAATTCTGTGCCTTCAACAGGATCTCCCTGGCGGATGAGCTCGGCCGCGATATCAAGCTGAGGGATGGTAATGTTGCCAGCAGGATTCTGCCTGTTGCAATCCACCAGTTGGACGTTGACGACCTCAGTTTAATCGAGCATGAATTACAGACTAAGCTAAGGCCCATAGATTTTATTTTTAGATCGCCCGGAGTTAATCGTCCCTTGATGCCGGACGACTCAAGACAGGGAAATACACATAATCTATTCTATCGTGACCAGATCAATAAAGTTGCCAATGCCATAAAACAAATTGTTCAGGCGATTAAATACCCGGGCCGTGCGGTGGAAGTTTACAATCATGTTTCAGAAATTGCCGAGGAACCTCCAAAAGAGACTAAGAATTCGTTGGAAAGTCCACTGTTAGAAAAGTCCATAGCGGTCCTTCCATTTGTAAATCTTTCATACGATCAATCGCAAGAGTACTTCGCGGACGGTATTACAGAAAATATAGTCATACAGCTTGCCGCCCTGCCACAGCTGCGTGTTATTTCCAGGACTTCCGTGATGCGATATAAAAAGACAACGAAGTCGGCGCCTGAAATTGCCGGGGAGCTGAGTGTCAAGTTTATTCTGGAGGGCAGTGCCCAGGCGCATGGAAATAAAGTCAGGATTAACGTTCAGCTTATTGATGCCATCCGCGATCAGCATATCTGGTCAAAAGTTTTCGTTGAAAGCATGGATGACATTTTTGCCATTCAAAGTAATGTGGCGGAGATCGTAGCATCTGAACTTAATTCCTCGATAAATCCAAAGCAAAACGGGAAGCTTAAGGAGATCCCAACAAAAAGTCTGGAAGCATATGACCTTTTTTTGAAAGGCCGTCATGCTTTTAACCAGTGGGGAGTTAATGGTTACCGGGCATCGTCCGAATACTATAAGCAGGCAATTGCAAAGGATCCGGATTTTCAGCAAGCGTATTCAGCCCTCGCGAGCTCATATTCGGCGCGAATGTCCTGGAATGGCGATCTTTCACCTCACGAGGCGGAGCAATATATTCAACGGTATTTAGAAGAGGCATGGCGGCGTGGCCCTTCAGACAATGACTACCTCACCAAGGCATTCGTACAGTTTTTTATAAAAAAGGATTTCGATGCTTCGGAAAAACTTTTGCTTCAGGCGATCGACCGCAGCGCCAATGATTCAACTGTACTTTATACCTACAGCTACCTGCTCAACATGATGGGACGATTTGACGAGGCGATGCAGTTTGTCAAAAGAGCCAAAGCCATCGATCCGCTTACCGTTGCTTATTTTAATTACGAAACCATCTGTTTGTATTTGTTGCAACGGTATGATGAAGCGATCAACGTATTGCAGGAGGCCTTGCAGCTTTATCCGTCTGTGTTACGCCTTTATGATTATCTGGGAAGAATTTATCTGACGATGGGAAAGTATGAGGAAGCCGTGGACGCGATCCTCGCCGGACTCCGTACGGCAACGATCAGACCCCCCTCGATGATTGCATACCTCACAGGCGCTTATGCAGGACAACGTCAGGAAACCAAAGCAACGGCGTTGCTTGAAGAACTTGTTAGCCGAAGTGAAGCAAACGAGAAAGGTGTAAACATTTATGCCGTTTACGCTTTTTATGCTATGGGAGATTTTACCGCTGCCTGGCATTATTTGGACAAAGCGAGAAAGAGCAATGATGTAGATCTTATTTGGTGGCATGTAGACCCTCTCTTAAAAAATCTCAGGGACCAATCAACTCTTGAATCACATATGCCACAAAATTTCGCTGGCGCCGAGGAACATATTGTTGCTTTGCTCGAAAAAGAAATGCCCAATCTCCCTTATCACAATATCAAACATATTAACGATGTCCTGGAATCTGCCATGATAATTGCGAAAAGTGAAAAGCTGGCGGGCGATGACATCAAGCTGCTGAGGTTGGCTGCGCTTTTCCACGATGCTGGCTTTATTCGATCTACGGCGAACCATGAGGCACGGGGAGCGGAAATGGCGAGAGAAATATTGCCGGCCTATGGATTAACCAATGATCAGGTTGAGGCAATTTGCGGTATGATCATGGCAACACGTATTCCTCAGTCGCCGTCTAACCAGTTAGAAAGAATTTTGTGCGACGCCGATCTTGATTACCTTGGGCGTGATGACTTTTATGAAATCGGTGGACGGCTCTATGAGGAATTGCGCAGCCAGTCAATCGTGGAGACCGAACGTGAATGGAACCTGGTGCAAAAGACATTTCTGGATTCACATCGTTACCATACCGACCATAGCAAGGCGAACCGCGAAAAATTCAAGTCAGAAAGACTCCAGGAAATTGTCGCAAAGCTGAAAACGAGGACATAGTACGGATTCTACCGTGGTCGATTAAATGCCGCCACCACACTAACTATTGGAATTTCCTGATTCCACAAAGTACATGTCGATCTCGCCGATATTCTTAGCGAAGATCTTTCCCCTGTAGTGACAGCGATACCGGTCCTTTACAATATCATAAAGTGAAGAAGAAATATTGACGCGGCCTCCTTCACTGCTTGACTCCATGCGGCTGGCAATATTCACGGTGTCACCCCAGATATCGTAAGCGTATTTCTTTTTTCCCACGACACCTGCAACGATAGGCCCAATGTGCGCGCCGATGCGCAGACCCCATGGCTCCAGTCCGTTGGCTGTTCTCGCGGCATTGCGTTTCGTCATATAATCCTGCATGGCCAGTCCGGCCTCCACTGCATTAAACGGATGCGTGTCATTGGCAGTAGGAATACCGCCCGCGCACATATAAGCATCTCCAATGGTTTTAATTTTTTCGAGGTTGTATTTTTCAACGATTTCATCAAATGCAATAAAATACTCGTTGAGTTCAGCAACAAGTTCCTGGGGCGGGAGCGTGCGCGAGATGGAGGAAAAGCCTCTAAAGTCCGCGAACAGCACGGTAACACTTTCATAAAACCGTGTTTGAGCATGGCCATTCGTTTCCAGCTCATGTGCCGTTTCGGCAGGCAGAATATTCAGCAACAATTCCTTCGACCGGTCGCGTTCGTCCTTAATTATTTTGTTTGTCTTCTGCGTATACCGATGGCGGCTGTAAAAACCTATCAACACCATGATCAAAAAGAATCCTGTGATTCCGGCGGCATAATTGACCACGCGCTGGCGTTGGATCGTCGCCGATTTCAGCGCCTGATCCTTTGTCAATAGATCAATCTCATCTTCCTTCTTTTCTATGTCAAAGTTAAACTGAAGCTGCTGAATCTTGGTAAAATTGTCATTGTTGTAAAGGGAGTCCTTTACGCTGGAGAGCAGTGTGTCATACTGATGGGCTTTCCGAAAATCTTTATTTTCAGAGTATAAATCGGCCAGCCCTTCGTAAATGTCCTTTAATTCCTTTCTCGCAATTGCCTCTTCTGCGAGCTTCTGCGCACGCTGAAAGCTTGCGATCGATTGTTTTAACTGACCATGTTTTTTTTGGGTTTTGGCAATCCCGATAATACTTTGTATGAGTTCTAATTTCGCATCGACACTTTCCGCAATTTTAATCGCTTTATTGTGATACGCATACGCACGGTCATAATCATTCCGTTGAGCATAGATTTCCCCTAAAAAAGTTAAGGGGAAAGTTGATTCCACGCTTTCGTCAAAAATCGCCAGCGAGGTTTCAAAATAGTAAATTGCAGAATCATAGAGTTTCTTTTTCTTGTACAGTTCTCCAACATTCATGGAAACAGTAGCCACACCGTCCTGATAGTCAATCTTGCGGAAAATTGGCAAAGCCCTTAAAAAATATTCAAGACTTTTATTCTCAGTTGCCGCCTTGTTATTATATACACCGCCAATGTTATTGAGTGCCGTTCCGATCCGGAGCCTGTCGTTGATCTGTTCTGATATGCGCAGGGATCGCAGGTAAAAATCAATGGCCTTAGTATCGTCGCCTGCATTAAAATAAGTTGCACCGAGGTTGCTTAGAATATTGGCAATGCCAACCTGGAACGACAACGAATCAAACACCGCCAAAGAATTTTGAAACTGGATCACCGCCTCGGGATAATTTGCCTGATAGTAGTTCCCCAAGCCTATGGCTTTGTAGGCGTATCCACGACCTTTTTGAAATTCAATTTCGTCTGCAAGGTCTAAGGCTTTGTACCCACATCTTATCGATTCCTGAAGATCGGAACCTAAATACTTCCCACTTAGCGCGATCAGGGCGTTGACTTTTAATGAGTCGTCGCCACGAGTCGAAATGTATTTTTTTAGGCTATCGATTTCTGACGTTTGGGCATAGCTGACAACGAATGAAAAAACCAAACAAAAGGAAATTAAATTTGTAACCCGCCTCATTGGTTTTTTATGATGACTTTCAAGATACAAATCATTTTATGAATTCTGATATTATTTTTGACGGCATAAAAAAAGAATGACAGCGGCCTGTCATTCTTTTTTTATTTCTCCATTGCAATCTTATTGTTTATAAACCTTCAGTGTTTTAACACCTCCGCTAAAGCTTATTTTAATTATGTACAGTCCTTTTTCAAACGAGCTGAATTCTATGGTAAGAAGATTCTCGTCCTGCAACCAAGAACTTTGAACAACATAAGTGCGTCCTACCTGATCCATCACGATGATATCCTCGGAGGGAGGCGCCTGGTCCGCTGCGGTCAAGACAATCGACAGATCATCTACGACAGGATTAGGGTACCCGGTCAAAGATTCTTCGGAGAGTTCTTCCTCATATTCTTCACCCTCATAAGCCTCACGACCTGCGTTGTTACCTTTCTTGCACCTTGTCGAGGTCGAACTTGCCTCGGAAGCCATTGAAGTATTTTTGCCTTTGTCATTGCTGACAATAGTCCAGGTCATCTTGGCCCCATTAAACAGGATGTCAAAACTTCCCCTGCCTGGCTGAAATAATTCAGGCTGCATTCCTGAATATGGTCCTGTTGTTACAATTTCATTTAATGGTCCGCGGGCGACGAAAACCGGAGTCGCGTTGTCATTCTGGTATTCAAATCGTGCCCTTAACGTGAAATTGGAATTATTTTTTACTTCCTCCACGCACCGTAGGATCGGCCGAATAGCCTTTGCCGTGTTTGGATTTGGGTTGACATACAGCGTTCCCGTCAGATAAGTAATTTCGTAATTACCTGGAATCGGAAACTGAGCTCCCTGAACATTGATGGTGTAGACTCCAGCCAAGCCACTGTAGTTTGGCGAAGTACTGTAAAGCAGCCCCGATGGAATATCTTCATTTTGCAGACCGGTGAAAGTAGATGTGTACTGGGGTGTTTCACCTGCATTGATGACTTTATCATCCGGCTTCACCGTCAGCGGTGCTTTTTTCACCGTTAAGGTTCCATAAATAACTTTTACCACATAGTTAACCGGATCACCAGGCTGTAATGGCGTCTCCAAGAGGTCTACCACAGGAATGATCTGATAAAGACCCGCAGGAACTATTCCTGTACCCGGTTTAATATTTCCGGTGGCATCTCTTAACTCAAAAGAAACCGATTCCACCACTGTGCTGAAAATATCGTCGTACTTATAACCGTTCGCTGTTATACCGTACGAAGGCTGCGGCGTTCCGTAAACAAGTTCAGCGTTTGGCGCCGTAACGTACAAGGTGTCCTTTCGGATCTTCAGATTGCCCGTCTTGTAGGTCACTTCAAAATTGTTGGAAAGATCGGTGAGGAATGCCCCCGGTACGATGAAATGGGTACCAGCAGTAATTCCGGTTACCATATTGATGGAGAAGAGCGCGGGCAATTCATAATATTCAATTCCGTTTTCAATGATGGGAGAGTCATCATTAAATATATCCAGCGAATCAATAATGACCACGGTACCACTATTGCTAACAGCCGTATCTGCACCAACGGTCTGGCTATTAACAACAGCTCCCGAGTTAACGATCGCCCTGGAGTTCACAATCGCTCGTGAACGGTTAACCAGCGCGCGAGAATAATTTACGATCGCCCTTGAATTTACGATGGCCCTTGAATTTACAAGCGCTCTGGAATAGTTTACCAGCGGCTTGGAATTTGAAATCGGGGTAATCAGATTCGCTGTATCGGGGTTTTCGAGGTAATCGAATACAGATTGCTTGTCAAAATCAACGACATTAGTAGTATTTACGATCGCGCGTGAACGGTTAATAATGGGACGGCTATTGGCAATAGCGCGGGAACTGGCCAGAAAACTGAGGTTTGCAAGGTCAGCGTTCACTATGGGGCGCGACGCATTCACAATCGCCCTCGAGTCAACCAAAGCGATGGCATTTTCGACCAGAATGGCTTTATGATCAAGCACCAATGTATTGAGAAAGGTTTCCTTCGATTCGATCTTTGAATCGTCATACTCATACGAAAATGTGATCTTGTCGTCAAACTTTTCGCCATATAGAACATCCATATCATTGGGGATGATCTGGAGTGGCATTTTTTCGACGGTGAGCAGGCCCGGGACAAATGTGTAAACAAACAACTCTTTAAAAGAATCGGGAACTTCTGCGTTCACATTGATAACATATTTATCGGCATTGACCAGGCTGTGGGCAGGAGTCGTGAATTCAAGTTGCGTCAAACCCAGGTCTGCCAAGGTGAGATCCGACGTAGTCGTCAATGTGTCTTCATCCACAAGAATTGTAGCCGTAAATACGGGAAGAATCTCTCCATACTTTTTCGTCTGATTGTCCGCAATAATCTTTACTATTTGTTTTACAAGTCCGTTAAAGTATAATGGATCGGACGTCCCGCCATCCAAGCCACTCGGTGAAAATGCAGACGTCAGAACCTGGACGGGAGGATTGCCCTCAAATTCCGGGATTGTCGCCTGAAGTTGCGTGGAACTTATGAAAGTAGTTTCCAGGGGTTGCCCGCGAAGGAGAATCTCAGAGGATTGCGTCAAGTTTTGACCTTCCACAGTCACAACGAATTGCGATTCGCCAGGAGTTATTGCGCTGTCGTATAAAAGCGCTGTCACCGTTGGCTTCGGCGCTGCTATGGTGAGCAACGCGGCGTTTGCCTGAATAAATCCGGCGCCCGATTTCACATCGGGGCCCGCTTCGTGCATATTAATGGCCGAGGTTTTAAGTACTTGTCGGATCGCGTCAGGCGAGTATGTCTCGCCATTGTAAAATTTTGAACGCGCCTCCATCAGAAGAGCTGCGACCGCTGCCGCATGGGGGGCGGACGCCGAGGTTCCAAAGAAATTAAAAAAGTTATCTTTTCCCTCCGGTACATCTAGATCCACGTCCAGACCACCAAGCTCAACGGTTGTGTTGCCACCATTCGGAGCAATGAAATCCGGCTTATACCGGTCTTCACCCTGAATCGCATTGCCGCCGATGGAAGAAAACGATGCTACTGTAAAAGGAGCTGCATCCGCAGGACGTTTGTAGCCGAAGGCGGCCGTGTTGCTGTAAAGTACGGCACCTACAGTCATAGCGCCCTTCGCATTTGCCTGGCCTACAATAGTAGAGGAACCGTTGGGGTTGTATTCGTTGAATACAATTTTATCGCCGCGAAAAACGATGAGCTTGAATTTTACATTTGTAGACCCTGCGGCCCGAATGATCATTATGTTCGTGGTAGACTCTTCCAGCACCGTAAATGGTAATACTTCAACCGGATCTATGCCCAAATTATTCCGGTTAAAGCCGAACAACGTGGTACCAGCATCGGTAGTAAGATAGAAGTCAAGATCGTTTATCGCTCCCGTCTGTACTTGGCCCAGGGAGTAAATGGGGTCGTCCCACTGGAGAACAATGGTGTAAATTCCTGGTCCCAGTGTTATTTTTTGGAAGGTATCGCCGGGGCCAAAGCTGTGGGCCATACCCGTAACACCAGGCGGAGCCGGTGCAGGCGAAAAGGTGGCCTCATAGGATTTATTTCCAAAATTGCCCGCGGCGGTAAAATAGGAAACACCCTGCGCGGTCACATAGTCCACCGCATTGGCTACCTGTCCGTCCTGGAAAAATGGCTCTGTAATGTAAGTGAGGTCGTCTACGATGATATCACAGGTATCTTGTTGCAATTGCTTGATCCCTTTTGCGAAATCTCCGGAGCTGCGAATGCCCGTGCGAAATGCAAGTTTTGCATCGGGGGCAATATCATGCACGATCTGCAGCATGGCGCGGCCTTCATCAATGCCACCGAATGGCGAATCCTCCAGTATATGAACATCCGCGGGCAGATCATTATTTAAAACATTTGCCAGCGCCGGGTTTCCCGGCTGTTGATTATAGCTGTCTGATAAAACGCCTACCTTGATTTTTTTTCCACTGATATCATATCCCACACGCGCGATATCTGAATGCTGCGCAATATCGCCTTTGGTCGTGGTTGTGCCAACATTCCTTACCGGAGGGTAAGCTGGTCTGACATATTTTATAACTGCGGGCAGACCGTTCAGCAAAGGCAAATTTGCAATGGGAAAAAAGCCGGTAATGATACGGTTATTGTCGTTATCGATTTCATTATTTAAGCCGTAGGCGGGACTTTTCAACAATGTCAACAGGGCATTAAATTGGCCGGTGGTGGCAATTACCTCTATCAACACCTGGTCCCCCGAGATGGTGTAAATGAAATTACTGTTGCCTGCATTACCTGCAGTAAAGTTGGCATGAAGTGAAGTCAACTCCGATCCGATCAAAGTATTCACTTTCCCACTGGCGCTGGGCGTATAGTACGGACAGATTACATCCCTGGTCAATTGAATTGAACAATTCGTGGAGACACTGGGAATTATACTGCTTTGATCGAAAATCGTGACCGCCACCACGCCTTGGCTATTGGCAGTCCAAGCAACATTTATGGCGGTAGTGCCTTGCCCGGAGATAATATTGCCCCCCGTGACTGTCCATTGGAAATGGGGTGCAGGAGCATTTGTCTTCGCCGTATACTGATAGGTGATATCTGAGCAAAATGTTTTGTTGCCCAAGACCTCGCATGACGGAATAAACGAGATAGCTGCTGTCTTCAGAGAACGGTCCTGATTACCAGCTTTTCCATCAAGGCTAATTATGCGCGTGTGATAAGGCGATCCATTGATGTCCGACGCGGCATTTGGCGCTCCCCAATCCAGACGGTTGGAAATATGGCCACCCCATGCCAGGACAACATTTTTTGCTGTAGTTCCTGCTACCGTGAATTCAATCTTAAGTCTTGTACTCGAAGTGGAAGCCGTCGGTGATCCTTCAGGGGCATACGATATTGGTCCAGGTGTAGCATTATAAAAGGTCATTCTACGTTTTGAATCCGGTAGTTGATCAAAGCTGTAAAGCGGCTGCAGTTGTGTACCCGCGTAGCCCGCTATTGAAACATTCCGTTGAGGGGCAGGGATTGGAGCAAATGCGGGTTGTCCATAATTTCCCGTTAAGCCCCTTAATGGATTAACAGTTTCATTAATTAGTTGATAATCTGTTGCGTAGTCGATTGCCGTTTTGCCATCCTTTCGGTAATCCCACTCTATAATGAGAGTGTGTGCTCCCGGGGCCAGGTTACTTATTGATACGCGGTAGGGCACAGATTGACCTTCCCTATAGTGCGAGTTTCCATCATGGGAATTTCCCGTCTCCCAGTTAACTGGACTTATAGCCGGACGTCCAACCCCACCGTTCTGTCCTTGCTCAAATTTAATTTGTTGGGCCAAGGAAATGGCCGGCAAGAAAATACCGAAGAGTGCGAGCCGTGACGGTGCCAGTCGCCGAAGGCGCTGAAGCAAATAGAGCAGATCAAGTTTGTCAGGGTGAAAGCTCCAACCAGTGGACGTCTTTTTCATTTTAGTAGGGTAAGGGATTTTAGGATGGTGAGAGGTTGAAGAAGCCAGTACATGTGAGATGGATGCACTTACGGATATGTAAGTTCTATGTAATGTAAGGATTTAAAAGGGATATTATTTATCATATATGAAAAAAATATGGGCAGGTCTGAGGCCTTCTTCGCCTGCGCCTGAAGTGGTCCTTTTCAAACGGTAGC
>DASUTP010000233.1:0-28798 GCA_036374515.1 Chryseolinea sp.
AGAAAAAAAGTTTTTACTGAAAACGCGAGGTTCCGCGCAGCGAATCCACAATTCAACGGAGTTCTCCAGTGCTTGTACGTAGGCATGACCAGTAAGACTCCTGCAGAAAGATTTGTTCAGCACCGAACCGGATACGTCAACAAAAAAGGCCATAGGCTGTCCGCCTATCTTGTACAGAAATACGGCGCCTATTTGCGTCCGAGTTTGTATGAACATCTCAACGTAAAGCCTATGAGCAGGCAGGAAGCGTTGGCTATGGAAGAGAAACTTGCCTGGGACCTCAGGAGGCAAGGCTATGCCGTTTGGTTTAATTGATTGGCAACAGAAAATGAATTTTCTAGTCAGGCTTTTCAATTAAAGGCTGAACCTGGAAACCGGATAACAGAGCTGAAAGAATTTATTTGCAACACGGTTGCATTTAGAAAAATATTGCTACTTTTAGGGTACGGTTAATCAAGTAGGCATATGAGCACGAAAAACAGCTGGGATGTAGTGATCGTCGGTGGAAGTTATGCAGGCCTCAGCGCTGCAATGGCATTAGGTCGTTCTCTAAAAAAAGTAATGGTCGTGGACGGCGGCAAGCCTTGCAATGCTACTACACCACACTCACATAATTTTCTGACGCAGGATGGAAGAACGCCGGCTGAAATTTCGCAGAATGCAAGGCAGCAGGTTTCGCTTTATCATACTGTGGAGATGAACAATGACTTTGTGACGAAGGCAGAACGAACGATGGAAGGATTTTTAGTTGATCTTCAGTCAGGCGAGCAGGTTTCTTCACGGAAATTGATTTTAGCCACAGGCATAAAAGATAGCCTTCTGGATATTCCGGGATTCAACGAGTGTTGGGGAATTTCTGTTATTCATTGTCCCTATTGCCACGGGTATGAATACCGTGGCAAGGAAACGGCTATTCTGGCGAACGGCGAACCGGCAATGCACTATGCCATGTTACTTAGCAATCTTACGCCTAAACTTTCAATCCTGACCAACGGAAAAGCGGACTTTACCCATGAGCAGCTTGGAAAATTGCACAATCACAACATCGTGATTGATGAATCCAAGCTTTTCGAAATCAAACACGACAAGGGATATTTAAAAGGGGTAGTTACGGAACATGCCGTTTTAAAATTTGATGCATTGTATTTTCGGCCCCCTTTTCAGCAACACTCGAAAATTCCGGAGCAGCTTGGATGTGAATTTAATGAGCTTGGGTATATAAAGGTTGACGCCGCGCAAAAGACCACTGTAGAGGGCGTATATGCCTGTGGTGACAACTCGTCGACGATGCGTTCTGTTGCAAATGCGGTGGCGGCGGGAAATTTAGCGGGGGCGTCCGTTAACAGAGAATTGGCAATAGCTGATTTTTAACGATTTTTTCCTGATTTCTTGGAAGATATTGTGAGCGCTGGCTTCTTTCAGAAGCAATATTGGCAAGTTATCTCATAAGATGGCTGGGTTTTGTATATCGGCACCTGAAGACAGCTAGTAAATACCAGGTCGAATTTCCTACGACCGTGATTCCGTAAACGTGCCGTCTCATCTCTGATTAGAAAAATTTTATTGCATCCTCCTCCACAGGAATGTTAAAGCGTGGCCGTTAACGGATGATCATGCGCGATTGCGAACAGCGCTTACAACCTATACTGCTGAAACGTCTTTAAAAAGGTGGTTTGTTTCCGGTACGAGGATTGGATCAGCACGACAAAAACCATATCCATGAAATCAATAGTATACTTCATCTCCATTGTCCTGTTGTCGCTGGCTCACAACATGGCGTGTTACGCACAGCAAAAAAAAATCCTTGTTGATGTAGGGCACGGCCAGAAATTTTACAGCGACCCTGCGGACAATATTTCCTCCGACCTGGTGCCTGCCGAACGACTTAAATATATGACGGGAGAGCTTGCTAAAAACGCCTCAGCACACAATGCCGCCATCGGTTATGTGAAAGCTCCCATCACTAAGGAAGCGTTGGCAAAGTCAGACCTGCTCTTTATTCATACGCCTTCGAAGCAATATTCGCCTGATGAATGTGCCGCCATCCGGGAATTCGTTAACGGGGGCGGGTCGCTGTTCATCGTTATGGAAGTCGATTACTGGTCTACGCTTGCACAAGCCAATGTAAACGATATCGTGAAGCCTTTCGGTATAACGTTCGCCGCTGATAATCCCGACGAGTCCTCAGGCGGACATTCGGTGGCCAGCAAAGTCACTCAGCAAAAATATTCCATTCCATCCCATGGCGCACGCCTTGTCGACGGTGGTACGCCATTCGCCTACAGCAATGCTTCCGACACGAAGCCCATCGGTGTATATAAAGAAGTAAAAGGTGGGGGTAAGGTTGTTGCCATGGGTGAAGGAATGGCATCACTTTATATGAATAGCTGGCAGGGAGTCGATAATTACCAATGCGCGGCGTTTATGAATGAAGTTGTCGGTTGGTTGCTGAAATAAACGTCTACCGTCAACTAGGTACAACTATTGTCAAAACGGTTAGCCATTGCGTTATGTACGAGCTGCCGTCTCCTACCTGGTTGTAAACGTTTTGTGGGAAATACGCTGTAAAGTAAATCAACCGCGCTCGCTTTGATGACAAACCACGGTAACACATTTTGTGTCGCAGCAAGCCAACATTAGTGCCTGGTGAGTCGAAGCCGGGTAATGAATTCAGCCATTGCAATTTGATTCTCAAGGGCTATTTAGTTTCTGACGCAACAACCGCAGCTTTGCCGGAAATTCAATTTAATTATGAAAACCGCCGGCAGAATTAACTTTCATGCATTTTGCGCACTTTCTTTTTTTAGTTTCGGGACTGCGATGATGGATTACTTTCTGGTTTATCCTTCACGTGCCATCGTTGGTGAACATGAATTTGTATCCTACCACGCGCTCTTGGAGAACGCCATCATACCAGTAAGCGTGTTGCCCTTCTTAATCATTACAATTCAGAATATTTTTCTTTTTTGGTCGAGGCCGGCAAATGTTGAAAAAGGCCTGATAGTTGTGTCATTGAGTTGCCTATTGCTGGATTGGGCCTCTTCGATACTTGTTCAAATACCGTTGAACTTACAATTGAACAATGGGAAAAATATGATGTTGATTCAGCAGGTGATCGATACAAACTGGGGCCGGGTTTTCCTTGAATCCCTGCAGGCATTTTTTGTTCTTATCATGATGATGAAAGGAGGTAGTAGCACTTGATACCTCGGCATCATTTTACTTCATGAAGTAAAGGGCGCATCAAATCGCCGAGATGATAGGAGTATTGTTCTAACGAGCAGGTGAGTTCTTGTTGCGTTTGTTTCTCCTCACTATATTGGGCGCAAATGACAAGTACGCCCACCATAGAGATTAAGGACGTGACCAAAACCTTTAAGGATATTACGGCGGTTGACAACCTGACGCTGACGATCTGCGAAGGTGAATTCGTCGCCCTGCTGGGACCCAACGGCGCAGGAAAAACGACGCTGATCGAGATGATCGAAGGTATCCAAAAACCAGATCGCGGCATTATTTCCATCCTGGGGATGAATTGGAAAGAGCACGAGCATAGCCTTCACCGTGTGATCGGTTTATCGCTGCAAGAAACAAAGTTTATCGACAAGATCACCACGGAAGAAACGTTAAATCTTTTTGGCAGCTTTTACGGCTTGAACAGGAAGAGAACCGAGGAGGTTCTGAAACTGACAAACCTTGAAGAAAAACGGAAAGCCTACACCGTTAATTTATCCGGCGGGCAGAGACAACGCCTGGCTATTGGCATCGCCCTGTTGAACAATCCGCGAATATTATTGCTCGACGAGCCTACTACAGGACTCGATCCCGGTGCCAGGCGGGAGATATGGAAGATCCTGGAAAAACTTCGGGCGGATTTCAATACCACCATGATCCTCACGACGCATTACATGGAAGAGGCGGAGTACCTATGCGAAAGAATTCTGATCATGGACAAGGGGAAATTCATTGCCGCCGGTACGCTTGACGAGTTGAACGCACGGCATGGCGAAGGAGATCTTATTGAAATTACATTTGAAAATGATTTTGATATTTCAACTTTGAATCTTCCTGGTATTAAAAATCTTAAATGGCTCACGGGCCAGTCGAGGGCCGAAATACTGGTCGACAATATTGCCGAGGTTCTACCTTCTGTTATCAGCGCTGCAAAGGCGAACAATATTAAAATATCGGAGCTTTCTTCCCGCAAGATGACCCTCGATGATCTTTTTATTTCAATGACCGGACGACACCTAAATGAATAAGAGTCTCATTCAACTTATACTGGTCCATTTCAAAACCTTCTTCAGGGAGCCTGCTATTTTATTCTGGGCTGTACTTTTTCCCATAATAATGGTATGGGTACTCGGCGTTGCGTTTTCCGGTAAAGGCGAATCAACGAGAACGGTTTACATAATCGGCAAGTCGCCGATCCCTGAAAGAATTTCGGGAGAAAAGGTAATGGGCACCGAGACGGGGAATGTATACAGAATTAAATTCGAGAAAGCATCAGAATCAGAGGCCATCCGGGCCGTGAAGCGAGGGCTGATAACCCTTTTTGTGGAGGTTAAAGGCGATTCGTTGATCTATCATTTTGATCCGTCTAATTCAGATGCACAGGTTACGCATCTCATCCTGGAAAGAAGTCTTGCAGGTGTAAGTGTCAAGAACACAACAGTCCGCCCCATGCAAACGGTTGGGACGCGTTACATCGACTTTTTAATTCCGGGAATGATCGCACTCGGTATTATGAACGCCTGCATATGGGGCATCGGTTGGTCGCTGGTGGAAAGCCGGATGAAAAAGCTGCTGAGACGGATGGTGGCGACACCACTTAAAAAGACCGTCTTTTTCACTTCACATATGATTGTGAGGATCGTTCTGGGTTCCTTTGAAATCTTCCTCCTGATCTTGTTCGGTTATTTATACTTTGGAATCCGAATCACGGGAAGTATTCCTGCATTTATAGCGGTGTTCCTTGCCGGTATCTTTGCTTTCGCCGGAATTGCCATCTTGATGGCTTCGCGAACTTCAAAGACAGAAGTGGCCAATGGTCTTGTTAACGCTGTAACGCTCCCCATGATGATCCTGTCGGGTATTTTTTTCAATTACCATAACTTTCCTGACTGGGCGATACCGATTATTCAAGCATTACCGCTCACGCTGGTTGCCGATTCTATACGGTCCATCTTCATAGAAGGTGCCGGGTTGGCAGAGGTAGGTCGACCGGTACTTATTTTATGCGCCATAGGACTTGTCACTTTTACGGGAGGGCTACGGGCATTCAAATGGTATTGATTGGGTGAATACCGGCTGGTTCAGGTATCCATGCAATACATTTGTAATGATAGCGTCGGCATACCTTAATGCTAGTGAAACTTAGCGAGAAATTGACTTTTTCGCCGTCAGTAACCCTGTTTTTACTTTCTCAAGCGAATGGAGTGCCCTGGAAATTCTGCTGTCGATATTTTTTACAGCGGTGACGTAGATTATAACATCACGTTGCTTCCCTGATGTTAGCGTATCCCAGGCGCTTTTTGCTTTTTCATCCTGTGACAATACTGCGTCCAGTTCTTCCGGCATTTCGATTGCATCTTTATCTACCAGTTTGAATACTACCTCTACCTTATCACCAATTTTTATTTTCGCTGCTTGCCTCAATTTCGAGCTTACAGTAAAAAATCTGCTTCCATCTTTTTTGTATTGAGGAGCCAATGCAAAGGGTTTGCCGTTCATTGTACCTTTTGCACGAATCCTTCCTTTCGGAAGCATTTCAACGATCTTTTTCGGTAGGTAGATTACGGTAGAAATAAAATTTCCCTTGGCATTGCTTAGGGTTGTCGAAAATTTGAAGGTAGGCCTGGCTGTCATACAGAACTCCAATTTCAATGGTAGTACGTTTTTTGAACCACAATTTTTAAGCGGCTTTCGTCTTTTTGATGAATGTTAATTATATAACACATTCAGGTTAATGTATAAGTCTTTTATCACCGTTACTCGTTCAATTCATTGTACTCGCAAATACTAACCTCAAACTAAAGAGACATGAAAACCCGAAATTATCAATTGATTGCATCGAAGTTCGATTGGCAAATATCCGGAGAAAAAACGATATCGGCCTGGGGATTTAATAACATGGTACCTGGGCCGACATTGCAGGCTGAGAAAGGTGACCGCCTTGTTGTCAAGGTGAAAAACAACTTAGCCGAGCCTACCATCGTCCATTGGCACGGCATCCAATTGAATTCCGAAATGGATGGTACAGACTCTGTACAAACTCCCATAGCACCCGGCGAAGAATTTGAATACAGCTTTATTGTTCCCAACGCTGGAACATTTTGGTATCATTCTCATCAGAATGAAACAGTCCAAATGGAACGGGGAATGTACGGTGCAATTACCGTTTCCGGCCCGGAAGATCCGGCTGTAGATGCTGAAAAGGTGTTTATGATCGACGACATGAAGCTTAGCCCTAACAATGAGTTTGAAAAGGGAAATTTTATTTCACGATGGATTGAACGGCATGATGGCAGGGAAGGGAACACACTACTTATCAATGGCAAAGAGGATTTTAAGGTCACTCTGAATGCTGGTCAAACGGAACGATGGAGGTTCATTAATGCTTCAAGCGCCCGGTATTTTCGTCTTTATCTTGGCGGTCGGAAGTTTATGATACTGGCTACCGATGGCGGCTTGATCGAAAATCCTGCGTCTGCAACGGAGCTTCTACTGGCGCCAGGGGAACGCGCCGATATCCTCGTTGGCCCATTTGCGGAAGGCGAGCAGTTTGCAATTGAATCTCTTCCCTACCATAGAATGACGATGGTTAAATCCGGACGTAAAACATTTGGAACGGTTCAAGTATTAAATATGCAAGAGACAGTATTTTCAGATTTAACAAAAGGAAATTTTATCGAACCACTGGCCAGCAAGCATGCCGTTCCAAACCGTAAAATCCGGTTTTCGGTGGGAGCAAGCTTAAAAAGTGGAATCGATTTCCTTGTTAACGGGGAGACTCACCATGCTGACAGGCCAGTGAAGGTTGGGGAATTGCAGGTTTGGGAAATTTCAAACACAAGTTTGATGGATCATCCATTTCACTTACACGGATTTTTTTTCCAGGTTCTTGAAGTCAACGGCAAAGCGCCGGCCTTCGTGAGTTGGAAGGATACGGTGAATTTGCCGCCCAGAAGCAGCGTTAAAATTGCGTGGATGCCAAGCGACAGACCCGGTCAGTGGATGTATCACTGTCATATCCTGGAACATCATGAGGCCGGTATGATGGGGCACTTCGAGATCGTCAACGAAGTGGAGAATGCTCGTAAAATAGATAAGCAACACTTGCATCATGCCCACCATCACCATTAACGGGAGATGGGCAATGCGTTCGCGGAGACTGAAACATTGGCTTTGGTAGCATTGCGCAGGTAGAACATTCGCTTAAAAATTTGTTAGCATGATTGGACGAGCAAATGCGAAAGCGTATGGCTGAGACGCCGGCTGCGAGTCGGCGGGGGACTTTGACTCGGTGGGAGCTAGTTTATGGAAATGGGCTTTAGCCCAAACGCGTATCACAAGTAGGCTAAATCCCCGGTTTTTGCGAGCATTTTCCCTAGCTAAAGCTAGGGGAAATGTCCATCAGCCGTGAAGCGAATGACCTGCTCGTGGACCCTTGTGGATACCACGGCGGTATTGTCGAAGATTTTGCCTGCTGCGAGCTGTAGCGGCTTCGGCTCAGTGGGGGCTTGGACTCAGTGGGGACATCTCTTCCGCCAGCTTCAGCTGGCGGAAGCTTGGTATAGTGCGAAATGGGCTTTAGCCCCGTCCATTCGCCCGAATGACCCGACTACGTTACGACGATATACCTATATGAAAATAACAGCTTATGCGGTAAAACGGCCCGGCGGCAAGGCAGAACCATTTTTTTATGAAAGAAAGGTTGGAAAGAGCGATGTGCTGGTCAACATCTCCCATTGCGCCATTGGCACCGGCGACGTTCAGATGATCAATAATGATTGGGGAGATGCAACATTTCCCCTGGTGCCAGGCCATGAAATTATTGGGACGATTGAACAAACAGGTTCTTCAGTGGCTGGTTTAAAAAAGGGGGACAGGGTGGGGGTTGGTTACCAGCTGGCTGCCTGCTTTCAATGCGAATTCTGCAATGAAGGCAACGAGCAATTCTGTCCCAAACAAAGGGTAATCGGCGTCGATTTTTACGGGGGATTGGCAAAAAACATTATCGTCGATGGCAGGTTTGCATTTAAGATTCCGCAGAAACTTGATTCAGCGGCGTCGGCGCCGCTGATGTCTTCCGGGCTGACGGTTTATTCGGCGATTGCCCGGGCGAATCTTTCAAAAAATTCGAAAACGGCAGTGCTGGGCATTGGCGGACTTGGACATCTGGCCATTCAGTTCCTGCGGAAAAAGGGACATGACGTTTTAGCATTTTCCAGCAGTTCAAAAAAGGAGGAGATGATCACCAGCCTGGGAGGAAAATTTGTTGATACTTCAAATCCTGATGCCCTTAAACGCTTTACGAAAAAGTTGGATTTCATCCTTTCCACATTAAATGTTGAGTTTGAGCTGAATGCGTATTTGAAAATGTTGAAACCCCAGGGGAAACTATGTTTAGTGGCGCAGCCTCTAAATAAGATATCGCTGAATGCCGGTTTGCTGTATGACTATGCGCAACGCAGCATCTATGGTAACTATACAGGAAGTCGTAAGGATATGAAAGATATGTTAGCGTTTGCAGCGAAACACAATGTTGAAAGTATCGTAACTGCAATGCCATTTTCAAAAATGAACGAAGCTATTGAGCGGGTTAGGTCCGGAAAAGTCCCCATGAGATTAGTTTTGGAAAACGCGGTTTGAAAGATGCCATCGCAAGAGAAAATAATTGAATCTTATAATAATACGGCAGAAAGCTATGCGGCCAGCCGTATTGATGAACTTAGGAAAAAGCGACTTGATCGTTTGATCTTGACAGAGTTTGCGTCGCTCAATAAGAACAAAGGCACATGCGCAGACTTCGGCTGTGGTCCCGGGCAGACGACAAAATTTTTATTTGATTGTGGCGTCAACGATATAATGGGCATTGATATTTCGCCGGGCATGGTCAATACCGCCCGTAAATTTTTTCCAGATATTAAGTTTGCAACAGGCGACCTTCTTGCCCTTCCGTATCTCACAAACCATTTTGCATCGGCAGTGGCATTTTATGCAATCGTGAATTTTGATTACAACCAGATCGGTACGGCTTTCAAGGAAGTGAACCGCGTGCTTCGGAATGAGGGACAATTCCTGTTTTCATTTCACGTGGGTGAAGGCATAGTCCATTTCGACAAGGCCAACGAGATAGATGTAGACATTGATTTGTACTTCTGGCCGATGGACACGATACTGAAATTACTTCTCGAATCGAACTTCAGAATAATCGAAGCGATAGAGCGACTTCCGTATCCGGACATTGAGTATGCCAGCAAGCGGGGTTACGTATGGGCCGAAAAAACAAAATAGGTATAGGGTTGTGATGCCCCTGGCTGTCAGCCGCGAATTAATTTGAGCCAACGGTTATCTAGGAATCCTGAACTTTCAGGCAAATCTTTTTTTGAAGGTACTATCTAATTTGATTGCTTCTCTTAAAAGCTTTTTTATCGGCTTTTCATCAATCTCCTCTGGTTTTTGATATACCTTATAAAAGATCTGCTTGTTAGTTCCGTGCGTAAGAAAGCGATCAGGATCGCTTAATCTGTTTCCATACCAAAAGCCCAAAAGAACGCCGTTTTTGATTCCTCCCCTGGGAATAGTCGAGGGCCAGATAATACATATCCCTTTGTTGCCATAAAAGAACGGAACATTGTACGATATTTTCTCTTTGCAGGATTCTGGCAACGTCTCGATAATGATCTGCCGCAGAACGTCGACAATTATTTTTTCATCTTCTGGAAGGATAGTGAGCAGTTCAACAAGGTTTTTGATTTTCATCGAAGGTTTGCAAAATGGCGTTTTAAACGATCCGTTTCCGTAGATCAGCGACCTCACCATTATTGCGAGGCCGTTCGAAAGTTAACGCCAGTGACCGACTCTGCCAAGCAGAAATTTATCCGCCGCTATTTGTTATACCGAAATAGAAGTAATAATATTATATCGGCAACTAGGTCTTTATTAATTATGAGAAGAAGTGATCTGGGCGAATTTGAAGAGGTGGTTCTGCTGGCGGTGGCAGTGCTTTACCCTCAAGCCTACAGTGTGGTTATTGCAGAAGAGCTTGAAAAACAAACCGGTAAAACTGTCTCCACCGGGGCCGTTCATGCCGCGCTCCAACGACTTGAGAATAAGGGCATGGTGGGATCACAAATGGGAGAAGCAACTCCGGAGCGGGGAGGGAGGAGAAAACGACTTTTCAAAGTCACCGTAGCCGGTAGCCGCTTATTGCACGAAGTCCGCGACGTAAGGAATAGTCTCTGGAGTCGTATTGCTCCAAGAACGCTGCCTAAGATCAAGACGACTTAACTATGTTCAGGGACAGAAACAAACAGCCGCCCCGTTGGCTCGATTTCCTTGTGGAGCATTTTTGCGCACCACATTTGTTGGAACAGGTAATGGGTGACTTGCATGAAAGGTTTTACCGCAGAGCCGAAAGATTGGGAGTGGCGCGCGCCCGGGCGACGTATTGGAGAGAAGTGCTGGCGTATATGCGCCCTTCAGTGTTCAAACGCAAATTGCCTTATCGTAGCAAATTAATACTTGCCGATATGTTTACAAACTATTTTAAAGTAGCCTTACGGAACCTTCTGAGAAAGAAGGTTTACTCGGGCATTAACGTCCTGGGGTTGTCCATTGGACTTGCCAGTAGCTTTTTTATACTGTTATGGGTGCTTGATGAAACCAGCTACGACCGGTTTCATGCGAACGGCGATCAGCTCTTTCAAGCTTGGCGTCATTTTAATACGGGGGGACAAACCTATACCTTGAATTCCTTACCCAGAGGCATCGCGTATGAAATGGCAGCGGAGTTTCCGGAAGTAGAAGAGACTGTGATCACGTACTTGGACCAGCAGCTGGTGGTAACGAACGGGGACGAGAACTACCGCGAGACCGGTGGTTATGTAAGCGCATCATTTTTCCGCATGTTCACATTTCCCCTCGTGCATGGCGACGTCGAGACGGCAATGCAGGGCCTGACATCCGCTGTGATCACGGAAAGAACTGCGCGAAAAATTTTCGGAGACGATTGGAGCAGCGCGATCGGTCGCACTATTACCGTGGATCACACCAAGCAATACACCATAGCGGGAGTGGCCGAGGATGTTCCGGAAAACTCATCAATCCAGTTCGACATACTTCTTCCTGTCGAGGAATACTTTGCCACATACAAGGAACGGGCACATTGGTACTATATGGCCTACAACGTTTACGCGAAGCTGAGGGAAGGAACTTCGCTTGAAACGTTTAACAAAAAACTTGGTGATATTTTTAATCGGCACACCGAGGCCAATGACCATCAGATTTTTCTTCAACCGTATGAAGACATTTACCTCTATTCCTTCTTTCGGGACGGTAAACTTATAGGCGGGCGCATCGAGCACCTGCGCATCTTCACTGGTGTTGCCGTTTTTATTTTGGTGATCGCATGCATCAACTTCATGAACCTTGCTACAGCACGATCAGCGCAACGTGGTCGTGAAATAGGTGTACGTAAGGTGATAGGTGCGCAGCGGCAATCTCTGATGACGCAGTTCATTGCCGAGTCCATTGGACTGGCATTTATCGCCTTTTTATTTGCACTCATCATCCTTGTGACGCTACTCCCGGCGTTTAATTATCTGACCGGGAAACATCTTAACTTCAGCAGCCTAAACGGTCCATTTTTGTTAAGCATTATTGGAATTGCATTAATAGTGGGCGTTATATCAGGCAGCTATCCTGCCATATACCTGTCCTCTTTCAAGCCGGCGGTAGTGCTTCGAGGTGCCTTCAGGCAAGGATCTGGGATAGCCGTGACGTTGCGTAAGGGACTGGTGGTATTTCAGTTTGCACTTTCCGTGCTTTTAATTGTCGCGACGGTGGTTGTATACCTGCAGCTCGATTATATGCGCTCGAAAGACCTGGGCCTTCAGCGCGAAAACCTGTTGTTCGTGGCACGCGAAGGTGCCTTGGAAAACCGCTATGACGCGGTGACCCAGGCGCTGCTTGCTCAACCCGGGGTCGCCGCTGTAACCGCCTCGGGCCAGAATCCCTTGGAAGTTAACAACAACACGTTGGATGTTGGCTGGGAAGGCAAGGATCCCAACAACACACAATTATTTTATATTATCCTTGCGTACCACGACTTCGTAAAGACCATGGGAATGGAATTGGTGGAGGGCAGGGACTTTTCAAAAGACTATGTCGACTCGACCGCTTATGTGGTCAACGAAGAAACAGCGAAGATGATCGGCGGCGATGTTGTCGGAAAAACACTTAATGTGTATGGCGATGATGGACCAATTGTTGGAGTGGTAAAAAACTTCAGCATGAATTCGCTTTATTCACCGATCGAGCCGGTTGTTATTAGACTGCAGCTTAATGCGGCTAGAAACCTTTACGTGCGTACGAAAGCAGGTGAGACGACGCAAGCGCTCAAAAGTTTGACGACCGTGCTCCAGAAATTTAATCCGGGTTATCCCTTCACTTATACCTTTCTTGACCAGCAATTTGAAATGAGATATCGCAGTGAAGAGGTGACGTCGCACCTTGTCAACATCTTTGCCGTCATCGCTTTGTTTATTTCCTGCCTTGGCCTGTTTGGGTTAACGTCGTTTACCGTTGAGCAGCGAACGAAGGAATTAGGTGTACGGAGAGTTCTCGGCGCAAGCGTCGCAGGCATCGTTATATTGTTAAGCAAGGATTTCCTAAAACTGGTGTTTATTGGATTCTTCATCGCAACTCCAGTTACCTGGTATGTCACCACCCGGTGGCTGGAGAACTTTTCAGATAGAATTGAATTAGGGGCAAGCGTGTTTCTGCTCGCCGGACTGGCAGCAGTACTTATCGCGCTGGCAACTGTGAGCTGGCAATCAATTAAGGCAGCGATCGCAAACCCCGTCGACTGTTTAAAAAATGAGTAATAAAGAGTGAACAGCATTTGCTAGGCGAAACGCATGAACAAAGGAGTGTCTTTTCTAGTTACTCGCTCCATTGCCAAGGGACATTAAAGTGGCATTTGAACGATACAGCGGTCCGAGCATTCGAGACGGAAGCCCTCTTTGACGCCGCTGCCTACGCAGCCCACTATTCCAGTGGTGAAACTTGGGCCGAATTGGACCGTCACGGTAGGCGCATTATGTCCGGCAAGTATGGAAATATCACCCTCACGAATTTCCCACGCCATTTGAGGATCGTTGTGGTTGATTTGATAATGGTAAGTTGCAATGTCCCCGGGTCTGGCTTCCGTTGGGCCGCTTATACAGCATGCTGTTCCGTGATATGTCGCGATGTAAACAGAATCACAATCCTGGAATGCTGAATCTACATTTGAAGAAAAATCCTCTGCGCTGAACGCTTCATTCAAATCAGTTTGAATATCGCTGTCGACGGTTTCTGCGCAACCTAGCGCCATAGTTATTGTAAAAACGCCAATGGGAATGAGTTTTGCGACCATGGTTTATCATGTTTTCTACAAACTATAATGGCGTCATGTGGAAAAGATACAGATTGCGAAAGTCCTTTTTTCGAATGCTACAATTGTGAAAGGATGCTTGAAATGGTCCAGAACCATTGACTAGGGCAACAAAGTTACGTGGTATTGATCCGCGTGTATTACCGGTCCTGGTAAGTTCCAGCTTCGAAATATTTTGCAGTGTGATTTTCGATACGTGATCTTTTGCTTGAAAAAAGATCCGGAATTTGCGAAAGGAATCTGGCGGAGATTTGATTGGTATGCTCTTTGACGGAATCTGGGTAGCAACATTTTATCAACTAACGACTACACCTATGTTCGTACCAATCACATCAGAAGTCAACATCGAAACGGGAATGGTGTTGCAGGAAATTGCAACAGGCCGACTTTTCGAAGTAGGGGCAAGGCTGAACAATCGTGAAGAAATATGGGGAGACGATCCCTGGGAAATCACTGAATTAGAGCCTGATGGAAATGAGCAAACCGTTTTGGCGGTTAACTATGATGACCTGGCGCGGAAATATTTTGCGGAGGTCAAAAACTAGCTGCGTTACTGGCATCGGTTAAAATCTGGTGCGTAATACGCGGATGCTCGCCGGCGACTCAGGGGATTAATTTCCCCAGGGAACGGTACGTTCAATTTTTCATTACGACTTTTTTCATTAGAAAGGCATTTTCACCGGCATGTAGGATGCGTCCCGGATTTTTACTTTCAATGTAAACGCCTAACTTCGGTGTGTGTCGAAAGATCATTCTTATACGCCCCAGTGTATACTCTACGTCTGCTGCGGACCCAAGTGTAAAAAACGCGGTGGAAAGCATGTGTATAAGCAGATGAAAAATTGGGTAAAAGAAAGATCCTTAAAACGCAGAATGCAGGTTATTAAGACAGGTTGTACTGACCATTGTAAGCGAGGACCTGTCGTGGCAGTGATGCCAAAAAATCATTGGCACTTCGAGGTAGTCGACGAAAAAGCGTTTCGTCTGTTTGAAGAACTGGCAGCCAAACTTTAAATGGAGCGATAGCGTGCGTTAGATTTGTCGGACAAATAGTAGCGGTTTTTTTAAGTAGAGATTATGACCAGTAGCGCTGTGCCTCGAGTCATGCCACTACCGGACGACGTGGAATATCAGTGATACATTCAAACATAATTCGTATTATGCTCTTGTGCTGGATCTAAAACCCTTTTCATAAAGCGTACTGTTTGCCTTGACATTCTGATGATATTTACGCTTTAAAGATTCGAATAGGATATGCTCAGACGCCTCTTTGTTTTGATATTTTCAGCCTTCGTTTGTAATTATGCACGAGCCCAACACACTTTCCCCCTTCGCATTAGCGACGATAAACGCTATTTTGTTGATCAGCAAAACAAACCATTCCCGATACTTGGTCGCACGGCCTGGTTCATTATATCTCAACCAGAAAAAGGCTATGAGAAATTCATCGAGAATTCGTTGAAGCATGGATACAATGCAATAGAGTTTGCGGTCATCACGCACTGGCCAACCGGAAATCACGCACCATTTAACGGCGAAGGCGAGTTACCCTTTTTGAAAACACTGAGCGGATCGCCCTGGGATGGTAAACTAAAATACAACTCGTTAAACCTTGAAGCGCCTGATTTTACAACACCCAATGAAAAGTACTGGCGCTATGTCGATAAGTTTCTTGCGTATTGCCAAACAAAAGGACTTTTGGTTTTTATGTTTCCCGCCTATGTTGGATACGACGGGCAGGAGCAAGGGTGGATGAAAGAGCTTGTGGCTAACGGCAAAACAAAAACGATGAAGTATGGAGAATGGATAGCAAAGCGATATAAACAACAGAAGAATATCGTGTGGATGTTATTGGGAGATATGGGAAAATTTAATGCTGAGCAAAAAATTGCGGAACAGGCGCTGATCGATGGACTTAAGAACGTGAAAGGACAGCAGTCTGTTCATTACACGGCCGAATCACACAGCGGAGAAAACGCGGCTGACAATATTCATTTCGGGGACGAAATGAACTTGAACGGTGTTTACACCTGGGAATTAAAAGTTCCGGTCCCTTTCCTGGCCCGGAGAGCCTATGCGCACGATCCTCCGATGCCTGCTTTTTTATTAGAGGAGCCGTACGACGAAGAAGGCCCGGATGGAAATAATTATAATCCGAATGCCACCCAACCAGTTCGCCGTTTTCAATGGTGGGGTTGGCTCAGTACCATTGGCGGATATATCTCTGGCAATGGATACGTCTGGCCATTTCTTGACCCGGTCTGGCAGGAGCACCTGGATACTCAGGGTGCTCGCGATATGGCAAGACTTAACAAATTTATTAAGTCAATAGAATGGTGGAAACTCGTACCTGAAGGCTTGAACGGAATGAAAAAAATTATAACCGATCCCCTCAACGTCGACACCACTGCCTCCTTTGTTTCAGCTGCTGCCGATCCGGACGGGTCGCTTCTCGTAGCATACCTTCCGCCAGCGCAAAAGGGTAGTGTAAAAGTCGATCTAAGTGTAGTGAGCAAGCCTGCATTTGCCTACTGGTTCGATCCTACAGATTGGCGGTACATTCCCATAGCAAGTTCACCAATTAGTAACACCGATACAAGGGAGTTTACCACGCCCGGAAAGAACCACGCAGGTGATAGGGATTGGGTACTGCTAGTAACGACTATCAGTTTGAAAAATTAGGCAGGGTTTACTTCCCTATATAGTCTGGCCAGGACTTCGTTGGCGTTGTGTAGAACCGATGAACGCATTCAGTTTAACACGGCGGGCTTGTTATATTTATTCCTGTATTCGACAGGGGTTAGCCCGGTAATCTTTTTAAATACATCGCGGAAGGTCTTTGTATCCGTATAGCCTACTTCATACATTACTTCGCTGACATTCTTCCGGCTGGATTCCAGTTTCCTTTTCGCGGCCTCAACTTTAACACGCTGCATGTATTCATTGACGGTATTGTTTGTCGATTTCAGGAAACGTCTTTCGAAGTTTCTTCTGCTAATGGCAAATTTATCCGCCAGTTGATCGATTGTAATCCGTTCTAGGTAATTTTTCTCAATGAAATCCTGCGCCAGTTTTACTTCTTCATCGGCATGATGTTTTTGTCCTTCAAAAATGATAAACTGCGACTGACTTATTTTGTCGATGTCTATCACAAAACTTTTGGCAATTTTGATGGCCATATCACGACCGGCATATTTCTCAATTAGATAGACGAGCAGGTTCAGGTAGGAAAAGGCGCCGCCACTGGTATATAAACCATCTTCATCAGTTATAATTTTCGAGGGCATCAGCTTTGCTTCCGGATATGTCCTTTTAAATTCATCGGCCAGCAGCCAGTGCGTGGTGCATGACTTACCATTGAGCAATCCCGTAGCCGCGAGAAAAAATGCGCCGATACAAAGACTGGCAATTTCCGCACCCTGTTTGTAATGATGTCTGATCCATGGAATAAAATCTTTATTGATCTCAGCGGCATTTCGCTGGTCGCCCTGCAACGACGGAATAATGATAAGATCCGTCTTTTTTACATCATGGATCAAAACGTCAGGCTGGATGGTAAACAGGCCGTTTCGCTGTGGAACCAGGTCCATCAATCCAACAAGCTGGATGTGGAATAGCGGATCGTCCCCCTTAGCTGCGCGTAATACATTTATTTCTGAAAGTATCTGCAGGCTTCCTTCAATGTTAACAAGGCTACTCTGACCAAGTGGTACGATTATCGAAATATGTTTCATAATAAAGTGATTGAAGCGTTTGACATAATATCCCCCCATGCTTGTCATTAAACCCTACAAATAATTTTGCATGGCATGAATAGCTTTGTAATATCAAACCGGACCTAAAATTAAGAAATGATTAAAATAAATGCCTACCTGACCTTCAACGGCAATTGCCGGGAAGCGATGTCTTTCTACAGGCGCTGTTTCGGTGGGGAACTTTCGTTTCAGGTATTAGGAGATTGCCCGGGAGCGGACCGATTGCCACTGCCTATGCGGTTGACTATTTTACAGGCGACCCTTGTAAACGACCAGCTTACGCTTGTAGGTTCTGATATGGTAGGCGAGCAGGGCTTGAGCAAGGGAAACTCGGTTTCGTTAATGCTCTTCTGCAGCGATGAGGAGGAATTAAAAGCCTGTTATAAAAAACTGATTTCCGGCGGGAAGATAATTCATCGTCCTGGAAAAACTTACTGGGATGCATTGTTCGGCGTGGTGCAGGATCGGTATGGTCATCAATGGCTGCTTAGCTGTTGAGTACCTCTAAAGTTTCCGCCGGGGACGAGATCGTTGAGGAAAAATCGACGTACAATGTAGTTCATAGAAAAATATCAAAAACAAAACCAAAAGAGCAAAATGAGAAAAGTAGTTCTATTCATGCATTTGTCCCTTGACGGATTTGCGGCAGGCCCGAATGGCGAACTGAATTTTTTATCATATGATGAAGAATTGCAGCAATACGCCGATGAGCTTGTGAAAACCGTAGGCTCACCGGTATATGGACGTACCACTTATCAACTGATGGAAAGTTATTGGCCCACTGTCTTAAAAAGACCTGATGCCTCCAAGCATGCCCTGCAGCATGCCCAGTGGGTTGAAAATGTTCCTAAAATAGTATTTTCAAGAACGCTCGATAAAGCAACCTGGAATAATACGCGGCTGATAAAAGATAATATTGTGGAAGAAGTACAAAAACTTAAACAAGAGCCGGGAAAGGATCTCGTCATATTTGGCAGTCCCGGCCTGGCAACAACTTTCATGAAAGAGGGCCTCATAGATGAGTACAAGCTCACAGTTCACCCCATTATATTGGGAAAGGGGCTAAGTGTTTTCAGAAACAACGACACTAAAAACAGTCTAAAATTGGTAGATACTGCAACGCTTAGGTCAGGCGTTATCACGTTGCATTACAAAAAAGACGTTGAAACGCCCGCAAAGTAATATCTCACGACAATCATGCTGTTGGCGTTGTGAGTCGGACCGCGAACTCCACATCACCAACACCATGCTTTAATCCAGAAGTGCTCGGTTAGTATATTTTACCTGTGTTTATTTTCCGATCCGATAAAGCCTTCCCTGATCGGTAACGGCATATAAGGCTCCGTCTATTCCCTGGGTTATGTCCCTGAAGCGCTGGTTCTCGGCTTTCAATAGGCGTTCCTCGCCAACAACCTTATTATTTTCAATTACAATTCGGCATATGTGCATTCCGCTGAGGGCACTGATGAATAAATTGTTTTTCCATTCGGGCATTGCGTCACCGTCATAGAACGTTATGCCACTGGGTGAAATGACAGGATCCCAATAGTACACGGGCTGTTCCAGTCCGCTTTTTTGTTGAATTGCGTCGCCGATTTTGTCACCGCGATATTCAATCCCATACGTAATGATAGGCCAGCCGTAATTTTTGCCGGGAACAACGCGATTGATTTCATCACCGCCTCTCGGGCCAAATTCGGTTTCCCACAACTCGCTTGTTACTGGATGAAGCGCAATACCCTGTACGTTACGATGACCATAGGAATACAATTCCGGCCTGGCTTTCGCATTTCCGGCAAAAGGATTACCGCTTGCAGGCTTTCCATCGACAGTGATGCGAATTATTTTACCGAGACCTGAATTAAGATCCTGCGCTTGCGGACGGGTCACCTTGTCGGAACGTTCTCCTGTGCTCACAAATAAACTTCCATCTTTTCCAAACAATACCCTTCCTCCATAATGAAGCGTGCCTTTATAAGCTGGGGTTGCCCGATAGATCACCGTCACATTCTCAAGGGTCTTTTCATCCTGGGATAACTTAGCCTTGGCAACCGAAGTTAAGTTGCCTTCTGGCAGTGGTTCGGAGAATGCCCAATACACCATCCTGTTCGCACTAAAATCCGGATCGAGACAAATGCCCAGGAGTCCACCCTGGCCCTCGCTGCTTACCTTTGGTACGCCACTGATAGCTTCTCCAACCGTTCCGGAAGCCGATACTATTTTCATTGTTCCGGCTTTTTCGGTGACGATAAATCTGCCGTCGGGCATCGCCGCAATTCCCCAGGGCAGCTTCAAGTCTGAGGTCAAAACTTTTCCTTCATATGGGCTTTTGGTGGTGACGGCGCCAATGCGCGTTTGCCCAGCGAATGCTGGCTTATAGTCAGCGTTAGGGTTCTTTGTTTCTACTGAGGTTGTCGGTTGCTGTGCCTGGGCATCGTTCCAACCAAGCGACAAGCTGGCTACACCAACTATTATAAGAAATCGTATCTTCATTTTCTATGTTTTTAATGACTTGAACTCTAAACAACACATATTTAACTTTAGTTACTTCAAGGCTGGTAATATACACGTGAATTATTTTGTTTTTTCAAGACTGCCGCGTTATTACCACCATTCGGCCGCTGCCTTAGGATATACAACAGCTTTATCTGCCTGGAATCCTATCCTTCCTTGAATCGGGTTTCATAGCTTCAAAACCCTGCAAAATCCGTCACCCTTATACATTCTTGAAAATACGGGCGGGTACTGTTCTCCTGTCCTTGTGCGGTTAGTTCTGGTTCTTATGGTTGTTGCTGCTTATACGTTTCGTAAGACTTCCATAGAACACCATTTCATTTCTCGTGCTGGTACAGTGCAAACAGTTTCCAGAACCGTTGAGCAAGTTTGAAATTGTATCGCTCTCGCTTGAAATCATTTAATACAAGTTCAATTTTTTCATCCTTCATTTCGTACCGGCCGATCATGATCTCGCGTTCGGAAGTAAAAAGGCCCGTCTTATGAAGGCATAAGTGAATATTTTGTTGTGTCACCTCTTCAAAAATCAAAACGTCATTCATCTGATATTGTGGAAGCGATTCGTGATGAGAGATGTTGGGGTTAAAGCTGACCGCAAGCATATTATGGTTGTTTACTTCCGGCAAAATCAGCTTCGGGAAACTTTCCCAGTCATTAAATGATAATTCTTTGTAACAACATTTCATATAAATGGCGTCATTGATGAAAGGAACCGGTCTAAGCTGAAGGTTGATGATATGATTTTCATCCTCGATCAATTTATCGCCGTTGTACTTCAGGATCTCGTGAATGGAAAGGTGCCGGGTTATAAACTGATGGAGCGGAATGCTAAAATAATTGGCAATTTGCATAACGGTTTCGATGCGTGGCTCCGCCCTGCTTTCCTCGTACGAAGAAATGTTCCCCCGCGTCAGCTGAAACAACTCCGCAAACGCTTGTTGACTCAGCCCTTTGGTCGTTCGAATTTTCTTAATGTTGGCGCCAATCATTGTCATATGCCAAAGTTAGTTGTAATTTTCATTATCACAATGCTAATTTTTTTTGCATTTGTAAAAACTAATTTTTAGATTTGTTTCACGTCAGCAGAAACCACGCACATGAACCACTTTGGGACCATTGAAGATTTTGCACTCAGGCTTAACTGCAGAATACTGTATAAGAATGAGCAGAATGGCATTCTTAAGATCGATAATGAACCTGACGGAATCCACAATTTGATTTTAGGCGTTGCGCCGCCGATCCTTATTATGGAACAGTTTCTCTTTTCCTTTCGGGAGGACAACCTGGACATGTTCAAGAAACTGCTACAAAAAAACAGGGACACTATTCACGGCGCCTTTGTGATCAATGAAGACGGCGACCGGGTCTTGTTCCGTTACACCATGCAGCTTCAAAATATCGACTTCAATGAATTTGAGAGCGCCTTAAATTCCCTCGGATTACTACTGAGCGAGTATTCGCAGCAAATGATTGATTTTTCGAAGCTATAACCCTGAACGCATTATTGTTTAAAACTAAAAATTATCAGCCATGAATATTTTCAAGAGACTTTTCAGAATAGGCCAGGCGGAGATCCACGCCGCAGTTGATAAAATGGAAGACCCCATTAGAATGACCGAACAAGGCCTTCGTGAATTGCGTATTGATCTGACTGAAGCGACTGAAGCTTATGCCAAGGTAAAGGCTCTTGCCATCCGTACTGAAAACGATCAACTTCATTGTCAGCAGGAGTCAAGAAATTATGCCGAAAAAGCTATATTGATCATGCAAAAAGCGCAGTCGGGCCAGGTAGAGCTCAGCAAGGCGGAAGAGCTTGCGCGCGAAGCGTTGTCACTTCATAAAAGATATTATATTGAATCGGAAGATCTCGAACAGCAAGCGATAGCACTACAGCAATCTTCCAGGGAGATGCAGCGCAACACCGAAATCCTGAAAGATAATATGGAGAAGTGGGAGAAAGAGTTGCGGACTTTGAAAGCGAGGGTGAAAGTTAGTAAAGCAACAGAGCAGGTGAACAAGCAGCTTGCCCACGTCGACAACAACGGAATCATTGACATGCTTGAGCGTATGAAATCAAAAGTCGAAGACCAGGAAGCGCTCGCAAAAGCATATGGTGAAATATCCCGTGATAAGAATAGTAAAAAAGAAGAGTTGAACAGCCTGCTAAGAGACGATTCATCATCGATCGAAAAAGATCTTCAGGCTATCAAGGCAAAATTAGGTATATCATAAGACCGTTAACAAGATAATTTTCCGATGTCCGGCATATTAGAGCTATTATTTCATCCGTTGAGCAATGCCATCATGACCGTTCTTACGGGACTGACGGCGCTTTACTGGATTACAACCTTCATCGCAGGCGACCTGTTTGGAGACGCTGGCGTAGAAAGCGACTTTCCAATGCATGGCGCCGACTTAGACACTGACGTTGTAGGCGACGGCGATGATGTATCCACAGACACATCTTTTTTTCAGAAAGCGTTGGACTTTGTAAACATCGGAAAGGTGCCCTTCATGATGGTCTATTCTGTCTTTAAATTCATTGCGTGGATCATTACCCTGACATCATCGGTTGTTCTGGGATTGGCAAGCTGGGGCTGGAAATCTGCGATCATCCTCCTCCCTGTTTTTCTTGTTGCTTATGTTATTACAAGGTACGCCACAAAACCCCTTATCAAAGTTTATCAGGCAATGGGCTATAATGGAGAAGAAGCGCAGGAATTTTTGGGAAGAATCGGCAGGATGAGAAGCACAATCTCCGGGGACATGATCGGCGCTGCCGAAGTGAAAATTCAAAGCGACATCGTACGCATCAACGTTAAGAGCAAAACCGGTGAGTCTATCGGATATGATGCAGAAGTGATGATTACCGGCGAATCACCTGATAAGAAATTCTATCTGGTGGTTCCTGAGATAAACCTTTCCAACATCGTTTGACCCTCTACATTTATATAGTACACAATCGTTAAACCTTAAAATCTCCCTACTACTATGGACGTACTCGGCGGCATCAGCTTATTGCTTATCGGTGGAATTGTATTCTTCATTCTAATTATTCTCTTTGCCTTTTCGGCTTTCTACAAAAAGATTCCCCAGGGCAAAGCAATTGTGCGCACCGGCGTTGGTGGCGGAAAAGTCGCATTCAACAAGGGTATGTATGTAATTCCCATCCTGCACAAAATGGAGATAATGGATATTTCTGTAAAAAAATTGCAGATAGACCGTCTGGAACAGGATGGTCTTATTTGTAAAGACAATATCCGCGCTGACATCAAAGTGGCATTCTTTATCCGCGTCAATAAGAACGTTGATGATGTATTGAACGTAGCGCAGATCATTGGCACGGAAAGAGCCAGCGACATTGAAACACTTTGCATTCTCTTCGAAGCAAAATTTTCCGAAGCCTTAAAAACAGTAGGTAAAAAATTCGATTTTATAGAACTGTACGAAGCACGTCGCGAGTTTCGAACCGAAATTCTGAACATCATTGGAACCGATCTCAACGGTTACATCCTCGACGATTGCGCGATTGATTTCCTTGAACAAACGGAAATGAAATTCCTCAGCCCGCAAAACATTCTGGACTCGCAAGGTATCAAGAAGATCACCGAACTTACGGCAGCACAGAATATAAAAGCCAATTTGATCAAGCGTGAGGAAGAAAAGGTGATCAAGAAGCAAGATGTTGAAGCGCGCGAAGCGATCCTCGAATTGGAGCGTCAGATGGCTGAAAAAGAAGAGAAGCAGCGCAGGGAAATCGATAACATCCGGGCAAGAGAACAAGCTGAGATACTTAAAGTAAGGGAGGAAGAAAGGTTGAAATCCGAAACTGTTCGAATTAAGACGGAGGAGACACTTGCCGTCCAGGAGGAAAATAAGTTACGCCAGATTATCATCGCGGAAAAGAATAAACAGCGCACAGATGCGGTAGAGACTGAGCGCGTTGAAAAAGACCGTGCGTTGGAAATTACCGAGCGAGAGAAGATTGTAACATTAGCTCAAATTGAAAAAGAGAAAACGGTAGAAGTTGAACGTAAGAACATTCAGGATGTGATTCGCGACCGCGTGCGTCTTGAAAAGGGTGTTGTGGAAGAACAACAAGGTGTTAAAGACCTCGAAGCATTCCGCCAGGTCGAGCGTAATAAAACAGTAGGTATCACGCAGGCGAGCCAACAGGCTGAGGAAAAACTGATCTACACGGTGAAGGCTGCTGAAGCGGAAAAGAAAGCCGCGGAAGAAAAAGCAAAACAGCTCATCATTGACGCGGATGCGAAAAAAGAAGCCGCTTTGAAACAAGCCGAAGCACGTAAAATACTGGCCGAGGCTCAGGCAAGGGAAGAAGCAACGCTCGGTCTGTCCGAAGCAGAGGTAATGATGGCAAAAGCAGACGCGTCAGAGAGGCAAGGTATCGTTGATGCAACGGTGATTGAAAAAATGGCAGAAGCGAAAAGGAAAGAGGGATTGACACAGGCGGAAGTAACGAGGGAAAAAGCTTTAGCGGAAGCCTCGGGCATCCAGGAAAAGGCGGAAGCCATGAAGAAGCTTGACGCTGTTGGAAAAGATCACGAGGAGTTTAAGTTGTTGCTTGCAAAGGAAAAAGAAATCGGCCTCGCGCAGATCAATATTCAGAAAGATATTGCCGAAGCACAGGCCATGGTTTTGGGAGAGGCGCTGAAATCCGCGAAGATTGACATTGTCGGTGGAGAAACGATGTTCTTCCAGAATATCATCAACCAGGTGTCGGCTGCAAAGGGTTTTGATCGCTTGATCAACGAAAGTGAGAATGCTACGCAGATTAAAACCGCACTCCTGGGTGATGGTGAAAATGGTGGTGATCTATTTGCCCGTATCCGCGGCTTTGCCGAGAAATATAACATCACTTCAAATGACATCAAGAATCTGACGATTTCCAGTTTGATCCTGAAATTGCAACAAAAGAGCTCTGAAGATGATCGCCCATTGCTGCTCAACCTCGCGAACATGGCAACCAGCTTGGGGCTATCCAATAAGAAGCTGTAATACTTTCGTCACTATTCCATATCCCGGCCGTTGCAAGGCAGGGAGTGGATATTGATAACGGTTTATGCAGTTGAATCAGAAAGCAGGAATTATACGGATGTAGCGTTTATCTTTTTCGTAATGGCAGGTACTGAAGACAAAAATACTGTATTGGATTCCGGGACATATGAGATCATCCGGAAGCGCCTGGAAGAGCAGCGGTTGAATTTACTGGAAAGACTGTCAAAGTTGAATAATGCCCGCAAGGAGATATTCAATTCGGCTGGATTTCAACTGGTAGGGAATCAACGGATCACCACCATCAACAGCGGGGTAGCCCGTGGTATTATGGCCTTTGGTAATCTTACCATTTTCGGCTACAATGTTCACTTTGGTTTGCGTGAAAATATCAAGCTCAGCGATGTTTTCAGCATCTATAAGTTCACAGGTGATCATTTCAATCCCGAGCCGCTAACGTTGATCGAAGACGATGATTTTATCACCGACTTCGGAAATCTTTACAAGTATTACAGAGACTCGATCTTTGCAAAATTCGTGAAGACGGAGAACTACCTGTACATGATCTTTCAAACCGGAAAAAGCGTTGATGACCGGAAAGCTTTTAAGTGGCTGATCAAGGACGAGAAACTTTTGTACGTCGACGACAGAAGCGTTCATGAAATTAAGAGAGCCGCTCAGCATGAATTCGACTGGGTTAAAACCGATCTCAATAGTCGCCGCCTTGGTTTATATCCACACATTTCGGTTTTAGACAAAGTATTTATTGAAGCGCTTCACGGTGACGTTACATTCAAAATTGAAAACAATACTGATTCTGGCAAAGGGATTTATTCGGAGCCTGTGCTCAACAAAGATCAGCAGCTGGATGATGCGGAGTATCATTATGCGGATCTTGGAAATCTTATACCGATCAAGATAAAACCGTATGGGGAAAAATTTCGCGCCTACATTTTTAATGTGCGCACAAAGCAGGTTCTACCTATTAACAGTCTGCTGGAAGCGGGCGTATTGCTTCCCGACAACCAGGGCCTAATCTTCCCCAGTGGATATTACTTGCAAAGCGGCGAATGCAAATTATTCGAACTGCACATTTCCGACCTGGAATTCAGTAGCAGCATTGCTTCTCCGAACGGTGAGGACTTTTTGTATGTATTCTATCAGCGGCTAACGAATACCTATGTGTTAATGTCATACAACATGATCGCGCAACAGGTAGAAACGCCAATCGTGTGTAACGGCTTTACGGTTTTCAGCGATGGAATGCTGGTTTATTTTCGTTCGGAAAACGAGGCGGTAAGGCATCACCAGGTTCAAATCTGGCAGACACCGTATACTTCTACGCTGCAGGAAAATACGGCGATGAGCAACAACGTCCTGTACAAGATTGGCAACAAGGATATCGTTAGCGCGATGAGCGAAAGTCAGGAAGTGATTCAGTTGTTGCAAAAGGAAGACAGCTACGAAGATCTTTACGAGGACATCCATAAGCGGGCAAATGATATTGTGGATTCTTATTTCTGGCTAAAGGATGAGGCCACATTCGATCTCGCTGCGCCGCTCCTCCAGATCCGGAATATTGCCACCACAGCAATAGACGAGTTTGCAAAGGTGCAGGCGCAGCGCCAGCACGCCAACGACAATCTCGTGACAATGCAGAAGCGAGTGGATCAGCTGGTGATCGATGTAAAAGGTGCTACGATCACATCACTGGACCAACTTGTGACTCTCCTGGCAGCAACTAGGAGCATGCAAGGTGCTGTTATCGATCTGCGAAACATCCGTTATATAGATGTTAATGCTGCCGATGCTTTAAAAGAAACGCTTTCACAATACAACAACACGCTTTCACAGGACACGGTCAATTTTTTGTTACGGGAAGACGCGCTTGCTCCTTACGAACAAAAGGTGGCTGAACTTAAAAGGACTGCCAGCCGCGTAGTAAAAGTGATTGAGGCCCAGCCGGTGGAGCAAATGGTTAAAGAAATTTCCAACGGCCTGGAAATGCTTATCGATATTTTGAACAGCCTGAAAATTGAAGACAGTACGCAGACTACACGCATAATTGAAAAGATCTCGCTGATTTTCGCTTCCCTGAATGAAGTAAAGGCGGAGCTGGTACGGATCACCACTGCACTGAGGGCGCAAGAATCTACAGGACAGTTTCATGCACAACTTACCTTGCTTGATCAAACCATTGTAAACTTCCTCGACCTCTCCACATCACCGGAAAAATGTGAAGATTATTTCACAAAGGTTAGTATTCAGGTTGAGGAACTTGAAAGCAAGTTTGCTGACTTCGATGAATTTATTGTCAAGATAGCCGACAAGCGTGATGAGGTCATCAAGGCATTCAATACCAAAAAAGAGATGCTGATCGCACAACTCAACAAACGTACGACAGCATTGGAGCAGATCGGTTTGCGCGTTTTGAAAAACATCGAAAATAAAGCCCAGTCCTTTAACGATAAGGAAAGCATCTACGCTTTTTTTTCTACCGACCTGATGGTTGACAAAGTACGCAACCTGAGAGATGAGCTAAAGGATCTTGGAGACGTCGCCAAAGCTGAAAACCTAGAGAACCTGGTGAAAGTAGCACAGGAGACTGCTTTGCGAAATCTTAAGGACAGGACCGATCTTTTTGTCGACGGTCAAAATGTTATATCACTCGGGCAGCACAAGTTCGTTGTAAATAAACAAGTGCTGGATCTCACGATCGTTCGCAAGAATGAGACTTTGTATTTCCATCTGCTGGGAACCAGCTTCTATAAGCAGGTCACTGCCGAATCACTACATCAGCACCGGACAATCTGGGAACAGGAACTGATATCTGAAAACGCTGCGGTCTATCGTGCGGAATATCTTGCCTATCAGACTTTTCTCGACAGCCTGCATCACAACGACCAGTGGGATTATGAGTTTTTCATCAATGAACGGACGGAGCGTGACTATGCTGCGGCCTATCTTAAGGGGGTTCATAATACAGATGCTGCTGCTATCTACCAGGGCCTGAAGAAACTTCAGGCGGAACTTGGCATTCTCCAGTTCGCTCCGGCTGTTCGTGTTGCTGCACAACTTTTCTGGTTTGGCCTCGATGAAAGTTCACGCAGCAGGCTTCAGCAGCTGATAACCGCGGCTTATTCCATACAGGAAAGTTTCCCCCAAAGCAAGCGCGCAAGTTTTGTTGAAAAGGAATTATCATCGCGATTTTTGCAGACGAAGCTTCCATACGAATCAATGGAGGCAAATGATGTATCGCAGTATTTATATTCAGAACTTTCGACGACGAAAAATTTTACCTGCAGCCAGCAGGCACTACATTTAAAAAAAGCCTTCGATGAATACCTTCACGCGCAAAGAAGGACATCACTATTTCTGCAAGAGCTGAATAATACCGGTTTCGATACTGCGGAACGGTTTTACATAATTCAAAGCTGGCTACACGCCTTTCTTACCCGCGACATTGGTATCGATAAGCAATACGTTGACGAAGCTGCCTGCCTGCTTCTTTTTAAGGATCATACTTATAAAGAAAGAGCTGCCGCAGATTCGATTGACCTGATAGGACTGAAAGGCACGCATGCGGTTATACAGGGGGAAGGAAAGTACACATTGAACTTTCACCACTTCATGAAAAAAATGCGGAGCTATTTTGATACGATTGTTCCGGCATTTACTTCTTTCAACCAGCTTAAGGAACAATTGGTACGGACATATCGTCAGCAATTGAAGATCAGCGAGCTGGAACCAAAAGTGTTAAGCTCTTTTGTTCGTAATCGTCTAATCAATGAAGTATATTTTCCATTGATCGGCGCTAATCTTGCAAAACAGATCGGTGCGGCGGGCGATG
>DASUTP010000234.1:0-8043 GCA_036374515.1 Chryseolinea sp.
GCCTTCGCGATCATCCGCTCGAGCTTAGCAACCACCGCTTGTTTGTTTTCAAGCTGTGATCGTTTTTCCTGGGCGGAAAGCAAAAGAACACCGTCCTTCGTAAGATGTGCCGATAAATTTGCAAGGATTGCGGCCTTCTCATCATCCGTCAGAATTTGTGAATGCACAACATCAAACTTTACGGCAATCTTCGAATTGACCTTGTTCACATTTTGTCCGCCCGGACCACTGCTTCTGGACGCAGTAAAATCCAATTCATTGAAAAGCAGTGCTGCCGTGATTTCTCGCGAGGTCGTCATGTACTTAGTGTTGAAAAGAACTTTAAAGTTAGCCTAAACGTTAGCAATCGACGCAAACATATAACAGGCGAACAGTCCATGAGTTTTACGATAAAATTCATTACCAGATAGCTTTTGTTAGTAAAAATATGGAAATTTCATAAGTTCCCCTGGACCCTTCATTTTTGTGAGTAAACTATTCAAATGGCTTTCTTATTTCCTGGCTGTTATTTTCCTATTGGTAACAGCCGTGCTTGCAACAGCCTATTGGAACCGGGACAAATTGTTAGCGAAACTTACAGCTGAACTTAACAAAGGTATCAACGGGAAATTTCATATCGAAAAAATTGATTTCACATTCCTGCACGAATTCCCTAGTTTTTCGATAACCCTCCATAATGTTTATCTCCGGGATAATCAATACGAAAAATATCCTCATGACGTTTTCTCCGCCGAAAAAATTTTTGTCAGCCTTCGTCTTTACCCTTTGGTGAAGAAGGAAGTAAGAATCAACTCTTTGGCTATTGACGAGGCTTCCATCTTTATCTTTAAGACCCGCAATGGCGATACGAACATGGAGATCCTTAAGAAAACTGAAGACTCTTTGAATGTGAAGAAGCCCTCAAGTGAAACTCCTGCCATTCTCAATCTTAAAAAGGTAAAATTCAAGAATGTATCGGTTGCTTTTTCCGATTCCCTGAAAAACAAATTCATAAACTTTCAGTTTCTCGACACCCAACAGAGTTTTACACAATCCGATTCAGGATTTAATGTAAAAGTCGATGGACGGATGCATTTCGATAGCTTGTTCCTGAATCCGAAAAGCGGAAGTTATTTGAAAGACAAAATGGCTACAGTCAGCCTCAACGTTGATATAAATCAACTTAGCCATAGACTTTTTATTCGATCGTCGTCGCTCACCTACTTAAAAAATGAAATTGTCTTAAGCGGTGATTTCAACCTGCGAAAAGAAGGTCCATACACCCTGGGATTTCAGGGAAAAAATGTAAACCAGAAAGAGGTCATCGCCCTGTTAAATCCCAAATTGATGCGGACCTTGGAGAAGTTCAAACTTCTGGAGCCCGTAACGGTTCAGGTACAGCTTGCAGGCCGGTCCATTCCCGGTTATAAGCCCAGTGTCGATGCCAGCTTTGAAACAACACAAAAGACTTTTAAATATAAGTCCGTTGATTTCAGCTCGCTGAAGCTTAAGGGATCTTTTACAAATCACATTGACGAAGCGAAGGTAAAAGACAATAAAAATTCGAAAGTTACCATTTCAACCTTCAGTGCTTTGATGGAAAATGTACCTGTCTCGGGAAGTATAACGTTTACGGAGCTGCAGGACCCGACTATCGCGCTATCAATGCGCTCAAAAGGTTCCTTCGATCATCTTAGGAACCATATCGACAATGACCGGTTTTCAATTGACAAGGGAAGTTTCGCCACTGAAGTCAAATACAACGGCAAGCTGTCGGAATACCTCGACCCCAACCGCACCAGCTACCAGGGAAAATTGAATGGCCAGATCACAACGTCAAATGTCTCGGTTCACTATAAGGCAAAGAAAATTAAACTTGATAAAATACAATTCCGAAGCACCTTTAATGAAAAGATCGTTACGATCCACGAATTGAAAATGGATGTGAATGGTAGCCCTGTGTCCATTACCGGGAAGATCCAAAATTTCATTCCATTCTTTATAACGCCAAAAAACAAAGGATACGTAAACCTGATAGTTCATTCACCCGACTTCGATCTCACCAGCTTTACCAGTAAACGTTCGCCAAAGAAAAAGTCCGAAGCGCAAAATAAACAGAACCGCAAGAAAATGTCAGACCTGCTCGACATGGTGTATCATAAGCTTGAATTTGACATTGGTGTTACCGTGGACAAGTTTACATTTCGAAAATTCCAGGCCAGCGACTTCAAAGGCAAACTGAGATTGAATAATAACGTCGTTCGGGCTAATCCAATTTCCATGAAGGTAGCCGATGGATCAATGAACCTGAATTTTTCATTGGACCGTGTGTTTGATCCCGTAAGCCCTATGACGGTTGACGCCAAGATCATCAACGCTAATATCCATGAACTTTTTCTCCTGTTTAACAATTTCAATCAAAAAACACTTCATGCCGACAATATCCGGGGGAGAATTTCAGCCGACGTCAAATTCAGCGCCAATGTAAATGAAGATTATACGCTGCTCACCCCAAGCATGCGCGGCACGCTTACCTGCAAAATCACAAACGGAGGACTGAAGGATTTTGAACCCATGGAGAACATGAGCAATTTTCTTTTTAAGAAACGTGACTTCTCCGATGTGGAATTTGCAGAACTAAACAGCAATTTTTCAATAGCCGGGACAGACATGGATATCAGCCGGATGGAAATACAGTCATCGGTTTTGTCTTTATTCCTTGAAGGGAGGTATTCCTTTACCGACAGCACGAGCCTCAGCGTTCAACTTCCGTTGAGCAACTTGAAAAAGCGTCACAAAGATTTTAAGCCCAAGAATATTGGAACAGACTCTAAAGCCGGTCCCAGCGTGTACCTGCATGTTTACAGGGACAAGGATATAAATAGTAAGATCCAGATCGATTATGACCCGTTTAAGAAATGGGCAAAAAACTGATCGCTAACTTGCTGCGACTTTTGGCAATGATTTCTTGTAGCGAAAAAACAGTTGAGAGACTGGTATGAACATCGCCCCGGAAAAAGCAAAAATCAAGAACGAAACACGCAGGTTGAACGCATGCGCCAGATAACCCACCAACGGGGGGCCTATAAACATTCCCACAATGCCATAGGTTGCGATCAGTGAAATGGCCATGCCGGGAGAATACTTTCTTGATCCCGAAGCGAGCGTAAAGGTCATGGGAATAATTGCTGCCGTGCCGAACCCTGTCAGGCAAAAGCCGATCATCGATGGCCAGAACGTGGGGAATATAATGGCGAGAAAGATCCCGAAAAAAATAAAACAGGAACTAACGATAAAGGTACTGGCCATGCCAATCGTTTCTACCAGCCTGTCGGACGCGAACCGGGAAAGCGCCATACAAATCATGTAGGTGAGGTATCCCCAGGTGAAGATCTCGACTTTTACAACTTCTTTGAAATAAATTCCGCTCCAGTCAAACATCCCGCCTTCACAAAGTCCGGCAAAGAACACGAGCAGTCCGAGGTATGCGATGTACGGATCGGGCTTGCCCAGAATTAATTTGTTACCCGACTTGGCGCGGTCGTTTCGCAGTAGAAACCTGTATGAGAAAAAGGTTATCACCAGCGTGAGAACTGCCACTATCAAAAGATGTTTCGAGATTGAAACATCTAATGCCACCATAACCGTAGAAAATCCGACGCCAACAATACCGCCCGTACTCCAAAGTCCATGGAAAGAACCATTAATTTTACGGTCAAACAATTTTTGCAGCGCGATTGCCTGAGTGTTCATAGAAATGTTTAGGACCCGCATGCTGAATGCAAACACGCATAACGAAGCGATCAAGACGAAATCGGTTTTGGCAAATCCAATGGATGACAGTGCAAACGCCAGCACTACGAATCCGAATGCCATGGGAATCCTGCTATCGTAACGCGAGACGAGCCACCCGGAAACAGGAAGCCCGATCAACGAACTTATTGGCATAAAAAGAAGAATTGTCCCAAGCTGTGCCTCGTTGTAACCGAAAAACGTTTTTATCGTGGGAATTCTGGAGGCCCAGGACGAAAAGCAAACCCCCGAGACAAAAAAGAAAATGCTTAAAAAAACGCGTTGCCTACTTTTTAAATCCATGCTGCCTTTCCGCGGCCAAAATTAATGGATTGAAAAATTAGAATATTACAGGATTGCAAAATTAATCTTTCCGCGTTCTAATATTCCAATCTTTCAATCATCCATTTTTTCTTGCACCCTATACCACGGGCATCTCCCATCCATTGTGGTAATCCGCCTTGATGAGTTTATTGGCTTCAGTGTGACTGCCAAAGTTTCCCTGCTTCGCGTCCCAGAAAACCTGGCTACTGGTTTTAAAGGCGATGTTGCCCATCTGGGCATTTATCGCCGCGACACTGCCTGACCGTATCGGCGTATTCAAAAAATTCTGATCGTTTTTCCGAACTGCCGCCACAAAGTTCTGCGTATGAAGGTCAAGATAGTTCAACGCATCAGGTTTGATGTATGGTTCGATAGGCTCCATTTTCGCTTTGCCCCAGTTCGAATAACCGTCGGCCTGCCGCTCGGGTATCACTTCGTAGCCCTGCCGGTCGACGACGAGTGTTCCGTAGTTTCCGATAAAAGCAATGCCTTCTCTCCTCTTGTAATTTCCATTATCGATACCGGTGGCATGCTCCCATAACATATTGAAGTCCTTGTATTGAAATACAGCCTGTAAGGTATCCGGTGTCTCCGAAGCGTCGTCGGGATAAGCAAGCTTTCCACCGGTGGCCATAACTGAAATCGGCGCTTCTGCTCCCATGGCGTATAATGCAATATCAATTTCATGAACCCCCCAGTCGGTCATCAAACCGCCCGCATAGTCCCAGAACCACCTGAAATTAAAATGAAATCTATTTGCGTTGAAATTCCTTTTCGGCGCGGGGCCAAGCCAGAAGTTGTAATCGACTCCCGCAGGCACCGCGGAATCGGGTACCACGTTAACAGGTTTCATCCAACCCTGATACGCCCAGACTTTAACAAGCCTGATTTTTCCCAGAACACCGGACCGCACAATTTCAATAGCTTTTTTATAGTGTGGTCCGCTCCGTTGCCACTGCCCAGCCTGCACAATTTTGCCCGTCTTTTCCTGCGCAGCCACCATCAGATTGCATTCAGCGATGCTGTTGGCAATCGGTTTCTCGACATAAACGTGCTTTCCCGCTTTCACGGCGTCGATCATTATTTTACAGTGCCAATGGTCTGGTGTGCCGATGATGACGGCGTCAATCTCCTTATTATTTAACAGTTCTCTATAATCGCTGTAGGTCTTTGGCACATTTTTCCTCAGCCCCGCATAATCTGACAGTCGTTTCTTTATAACGTTCGCATCCACGTCGCAGACCCCGAGAACGTCGACGTCATTCATCTTGAGAAAGGAATTGGTATTCGACCAGCCCATACCATTGCAGCCGATCACCCCGATATTAAATTTTTCGTTTGCTGAAACGGTGGCACGCGAAGCTGGAATGTCACAGCTCAGGAACACACTTCCCGCCAACGCGGTGCCGGCACCCTTGATAAAATTTCTCCTTTTCATACATTATAAGTTTAAAGCTGAAAGCGCAAAGTTTAAAGCTTGGGTAAGTTAATAAATTGGATTTGACTACGCCAAGCTGCAAGGGATTTACCTGTCTTAACCTAGCAAAGTCGATCGCAATTTTTCATAAGGCATATCCACCTCCAGGTAGACCGGCGTATCGTTCACACTTTGGTAATTTAACTCGACAATACTGCGGGCGCGACTTTGCGGATCGGCGTATACCCTGCCAATACTTGCCACATTTACCAACTCAGTTTTATTTTCATCGTCGTCTGCGACTTTAAGTTCAATAAATTTCGTCATAATGGTTCTAACTTTTCTTCTTCAAGTTACAACGGTTTGATGTATCATATGCACAAAAGTCCTTAACAAATAAGCCAATACCAGGGGTGTGCCCTGTGTTGTGGCGATCTACCGCTGGTGTGTTGCCTTGACCATTGGTGAATTACGCCTTTTTCTCAAATAATAGCCTTACTATTGTTGCCTTCAACTATTTACCTCAATGAAATTTCTTGTTTATATCCCGGCCATACTTCTCGCCTTCACCACATTTGGCCAGACAAGTGTCCAGGCACCGTCGTTGACAGACGAGCTGCCGATACGCGGTTTCTGTATCGCTGCGCCCAGGCCGGCGGATGTTGATGCTTTTGTGAAATTTATCCGCGAGGAATTGGCGAGCAGGAAAGTCAACACACTAATCCTGAGAGTTGACTTCAACTATCAATATCAAAGTCACCCGGAACTTCGGGATAGTATCGCACTTTCTAAAAGTGATGTTAAGAAATTAGTCGATGCCTGTAAAAGCAACAACATCAGGATCATTCCGCAGATCAATTTGCTGGGACATCAATCCTGGGCGGGCACTGTTCATAATTTACTGCGTGTTTATCCCCAATTTGACGAAACGCCCCACGTGAAAATGCCGGAGAAATATGTTTGGCCCAACGCCGATGGATTGTATTGCAAAAGTTATTGCCCTTTGCATCCGGATGTGCATAAGATCGTGTTTGAGCTGGTGGATGAAGTTTGTGATGCTTTCGCGGCCGATGCGTTTCATGCGGGAATGGACGAAGTGTTTTACATTGGCGACGACAAATGCCCCCGGTGCGGTGGCCGTGACAAGGCAGAGCTGTTTGCAAATGAGCTGCGGCTGATCCGCGACCACCTGAATCAGAAAAAACGGACGTTATGGATTTGGGGCGATCGTCTTCTTGACGGTAAAACGACGGGTCTCGGCATGTGGGAAGCAAGTTTGAACAATACTCATCGCGCCATCGATATGATTCCAAAAGATATCATGATTTGCGACTGGCATTATGAACGTCCTGACAAAACCGCGGTGTATTTCGCTATGAAAGGATTTAAAGTTGTGACCTGTCCTTGGCGGAATCCTGGTGTTGCTATTATTCAGGCCGAGGATATGATGAGGTTTCGGAGGGATGCAACCCCGGCGCTAAAGGAAAATTTTCAAGGAATGGTGCAGACCGAATGGTCGAGCGCTGCAAACTTCATGGATGGCTTTTACAAAAGTAAGAAAGATGAAAAGGGCGGCGACAATACTTCTTGGCATACATTCAGGGCGTTGTATCAAAAGATGAAGGAGCTGAAGGCTATCAAATAAGTAAGGAGACTTCAACACAAACTCCGGCTACACCGATTTGCGTGAACGGGATGAATTTGCTATATATACAGACGTTATGGGACTTGCTGAAGAGGCTAAATTGGAGCGTGCGAGTCGGTTCGGAGGTTGAAGGTTATTTTAAGAAATTCTCATATAATAGGAATGTACGCAATACGTATATTTACTATAGAAGTATCACGAATTGCGTATATACATTGGAAGGTTAGCGGCAATGTTAAACGACAAATAAATTTATGGTAAAAATATATTTGGAAGATGTTTACAAAAAGTCTGGAATTCCAACCTACACGTTTGTTAAACCTATTGAATACAACAAGATTCTAGTTGCACTTCGAACGAAAGGCCGCGGAATAGTTATAGAAGGACCATCAGGTATTGGAAAGACGACATCAATACAAAAGGCCATCGAAGAGTTGGGGTTTAACAAAAGCGTCTTGAAGTTATCCGCTAGAAAAAAAGATGACAGGGAACTCATTCAGGCGCTACCCGATTTAGGAAACATCGGAACAGTAATCGTGGATGACTTTCACATTCTTGAAAATGATTCAAAATCTGCTATCGCGGATTATTTGAAGGTACTTGCCGATGAAGAAAGCGAAAACAGTAAACTTATTCTCATTGGCATAAATAAGGCCGGAGACTCGCTCATAAAAACAGCAGCCGATTTGAATAACAGAATTGACACTATTAGGTTTGAAAACAACCCTAATGAAAAAATTGAAGAGCTAGTAAGTCTTGGGGAAGTTGCTCTAAATATCTCTTTCAATACTAAGTCCGAAATAGTTAATCTCTCCAAAGGCAGCTTTCATATTGCACAATATTTATGTAATGAAATCTGTACATATGATGGGGTTCTTGATAGTCA
>DASUTP010000235.1:0-3298 GCA_036374515.1 Chryseolinea sp.
ATTTTGCCCAGTACAGACGGCTTAATTCTGCCATTTGAAGCAGTCAGTCTAAAGGCAATTGATCTCACGGTTACGCGGATTTTTGAGAATAACATCCTCCAGTTTTTGCAGGTAAATACCTTGGACGGCAATTATGATCTAAATCGTGTAGGGAAACGGTTGTTCAAGCAAAAAATACAACTCGATAATAAAGGCATTACCGATATCGGAAAATGGAACCGGTACACACTAGACCTGGCCAAGCTCATCCAAACCGAGCCGGGCGCGATTTATCAGATCTCCATCAGCTTCAAAAAGGCTTATTCTTCCTATGCGTGTGATGGCGACGACGCTGGTGAATTGTTGGCCATTGAAGAGGAAGGCAGCGACGCAATTCCCCAATATGAAGACGGGTACTATGAAGAAGAATATTATTACGGCGAGGATTACGATTGGGAGCAACGCGATAATCCCTGCAATTCATCGTATTACACAAACTCCAGGTTTATCCGGAAGAACGTGCTGGCATCGGATCTGGGAATGTTAGCAAAAACGGGCAACGATGGAAAAACGACTGTTGTAATTACAGACTTGAAAACGACTGAGCCGCTAAGTGGAGTGAGCCTCGAATTTTATGATTTTCAGCAACAGCTTCTGGGAACGATGACCACGTCATCCGATGGCAAAGCGGTTTTCGAGTCAAAAGATACCCCATTTGCCCTTGTCGCAAAAAGTGGTTCGCAGCGCGGCTACCTGCGCCTGATAGACGGTGAATCGCTTTCGCTCAGTGGTTTTGACGTGTCGGGGGATTATATAAACAAAGGCTTAAAAGGTTTTATCTATGGGGACCGTGGCGTCTGGCGGCCGGGTGACTCGGTTTACCTGAGCTTTATCCTGGAAGACAAGAACAAAATCCTGCCACCGTCTCATCCGGTTGTGTTCGAGTTTCAAAATCCCCACGGAACGCTGGTAAACCGTCAGGTCAGATCGACTTCAGAAAATGGCTTCTACCGATTGGCAACAGCCACAACACCAGACGCACCCACCGGCAATTGGATGGCGCGGATCAAGGTCGGAGGAGCAGAGTTTAACCAACAGGTGAAAATTGAAACGATCAAACCGAACCGGCTAAAAATCCTCCTTGACATAGGAACGGACAAGATTCTTTCGCAAGACATTGTCGGTAACCTTGATGTAAAGTGGTTACATGGCGCTCCAGGCAAAAACCTGAAAGCCGAATTTGATGTGACCTTGAGCGGCAGGAATACCAGTTTTCCAAAGTACGACGATTATATTTTCGAGGAGCCGTCAAAAACCTATTCGTCGGAAACACAATCCATTTTCGAAGGCAATACGGATGCAGACGGAAAGGCGACATTCAATGCATCCCTGCCATCTTCCTCAAGCTTTCCCGGGTTCATGACGGCTGTCTTCCGGGGTAAAGTGTTCGAAGAGAGTGGAAATTTCAGCACTGACCGAATTAGCCTACCCTACTATCCCTTCACATCGTATGTGGGCCTGAGAACGCCGAAGGGAGAGCGTTACAGCGAAATGCTTTATACAGACACAACCCAGCGTATAGACGTTGTATTCCTAGACATAAACGGAAGTCCCGTTGCAAGGACGAATGCCACGATAGGCCTATACCGGCTGAACCGGTACTGGTGGTGGGATAACGCCTATGATAACGTTGCTAATTATATAGAAGGAAACAACGCGCAATTGATAAGCTCTGGAAAAGTCAATGCACAGGCCGGCAAGGGTAGTTGGTCATTTAAGGTTTCATCCGCAGACTGGGGGACTTATTATGTGCGGGTTTGTGATCCGGTGTCTGGCCATTGCACTGGAAAGACAGTATATATCGATCAGCCAGGATATTTTGGAAGAAATAGTCGTGAAAACAAGGGTGGCGCAACACAACTGTCCTTCTCTGCCGACAAAACAAAGTACGATGTAGGCGAAAAAATAAAACTCACGATTCCAGGAAGCGGACAGGGGCGTGCCCTGATTTCAATCGAGAATGGAAGTAAAATCATTACAACCCATTGGATCCAAACTCAGAAAGGGGATAACCAGTTTTCGTTCGATGCCACGGCAGAGATGACGCCTAACATTTTCGTGAACGTAAGTTTGTTGCAGCCGCATTCGCAGGCGGTCAATGATCTTCCGATCCGGCTGTATGGTGTTATTCCGCTGGGAATAGAGGATCCTTCAACACATTTAGAACCTGTGATTACTATGCCGGACGAACTTCAGCCCGGCCAGGAAGTCAGGATCAAAGTTTCGGAAAAAGCAAATCGTAAAATGACCTTTACGCTCGCGATGGTGGATGAAGGGCTTCTGGATATTACCAAGTTTAAAACCCCGGAGCCGTGGAAGAAATTTTATGCCCGCGAAGCGTTGGGCGTACGGACTTGGGATGTTTACGCTGAGGTTATGGGTGCATTTGGTTCCCATGTTGAGCGACTTCTCGCGGTCGGTGGTGACGAAGAAACAAAAGCCACTGAGGAAGACCCCCGTGCTAATCGGTTCAAGCCTGTCGTCAAGTTCTTTGGACCGGTCACCCTGGACGCAGGCGAAACGGAAGAGTTTAAATTCACCATGCCCCAATATATAGGGTCTGTTAAAACTATGGTGGTGGCAGGCGATGCGGGCGCGTACGGGAACGCAGATAAGGTTACGCCAGTGCGAAAGCCGCTGATGGTGCTCGCTACACTTCCACGGGTATTAGGGCCGGAGGAGAGCGTCAAGCTTCCGATCACCTTGTTTACGCAGGACAAAAAAGTAAAGAATGTAAAAATTGACGTGAAGACGTCCGGACCGGTCTCCCTGATCGGAGAGAGCTCAAGGACGGTCGCAATGGCCGCTTCAGGAGATCTTACAGTAGACTTCGGGTTGGCCGTAAAATCGGCGACCGGCATTGCAAAGATTACCGTACAGGCATCTTCAGGATCATATGAGTCGATCGACGAAATTGAAGTGGAGGTGAGGAATCCTAATCCGCCCGTAACGCAGGTATCTGATATGTTTCTGGAAGCAGGAAAATCCTGGACGGCTGAGGTAGCACCTATGGGCATATCCGGAACAAATTCAGCCATGCTGGAAGTCTCTTCAATTCCGCCCATTAACCTGGGGTACCGCCTGCGATATCTTTTGGAGTATCCTCATGGTTGTATCGAGCAAACAACTTCCGCTGCATTTCCCCAGCTTTTTCTCTCCGCTGTTAAGGATTTAAGCGACGCTGAAATTGCCCGGACAAAATTCAACATCACGAAAGCGATAGAGCGCATGAAAATGTTTGTTACCAGAGATGGAGGAT
>DASUTP010000236.1:0-12996 GCA_036374515.1 Chryseolinea sp.
ATAGCGTAATACGCGTTCGCTGTCGTCGGGATGAATAGACTCTTTCCAGTCACTTACAGAATAATTGTCCTTGTTCAGTCCAAATTCCTCCAGGGTGTTGCTTCCGGCGAACCAAGTCATTTTTCCAGTTTCGAAATCCAGTTCCCACATGGCCGCATTCGACATCTCGGAAATGAGCTTGAACCGCGACCGGTCAAGCTCCATTGCCGTGTGGGTGTTTTCCAGCTTGACTTGTTTGTTCACCACATCGGTGATGTCTTTCCAGACGCTTATAACAGTAATAGCCTTCCCGGCTTTATTGCGCACAAATTTTAGTTTGTCGAGCAAATGATAATACAAACCCGAGGGACTTTTAAACCGATATTCGAGTTCAAAAAGAAATACCTTTCTATCTTTTAAAGATTTGTTGAATTCCAACACTATCCTGCCCCGGTCGTCGGGGTGAATTCCTGAAGCCCAAAAGTCGGCGTCGATCTTTTCAGGAATATCGAACTTGATCTTTTGTACCTGTGAAGCATAACATATGCGATCCCCTCCCTGCAATACCCACACCACCTCGGATGATAATTCGAAAATGGAGGACACGATCTGAGGATCAATTTCCATTTTCAAATGATTAAATCCGTTATCCAATCTCTTTGATTTTAAACTTGTCCAAAAACATTTTAGAAACTATCGCGGAAATTTGTGAAGCAATGCTTCCAATTTAATAAAATTGTTTGCACCTGGCGACAAAGATTCGCGCTGCAGGCCGATTTTGAAAGTATTTTTTCCGATTATTACCTATGCCTTCCCATTTTTTCCATTATAAAAATTCTGTTCTGCACTATACCACGATTGGGAACGGTCCTCAAAACCTCTTCATGTTTCATGGGTTTGGGCAGGACAATAAAAGCTACGATGCGCTGTCAAACGTTTTGTCGCAAAACTACACCGCATACATTTTCGATCTTTATTTTCACGGTCAAAGTCGATGGGGCCATGGTGAACTGCCACTTGAAAAAAGTCATTGGAAAGAAACCATTCAGGAATTCCTGAGGAAGGCGGACATTTCAAATTTCTCTCTGGCGGGATTTAGCCTCGGTGGCAAATTTGCATTGGCCACACTGGAGGCATTCCCGGAAAAAACGAAAGGAATAATCCTGCTTGCACCCGACGGCATAAAAACAAGTTCCTGGTACAATCTCGCCACCTACCCGATAATTTTCAGAAAAATTTTCAGAAGCATGATAGATCATCCTAACAGGTTCCACTACGTAGTGAGGATGATGCATAATTGGGGACTTGTCGACAAGGGACTTCTAAAATTTGCGGAGTTTCAAATGAACACCGAAGAAAAAAGAGCAAGAGTCTATTTCTCCTGGGTCGTCTTCCGTCGCCTTCACACGGACTTAAGCAAAGTTGCATCACTAATCAACAAGTACCGGATTCCTTTAACAGTAATTGTGGGGCAATACGATAAAGTGATACAACCAAATGACATGCAACCCCTATTGAAAAAGGTAGACAATTATGTATTCGAAACGCCTGAGGTTGGTCATACAGGACTTATCGCCGAAAGCGGTGTCTACTTCAGCAATCTGAACACACTTCTTCAGCGTTGAATTTTACAATTTCAAACGAATTCGGCGCAGGGCGATTATTTGCAAAAAATTCTCACTAAATCCTCTGAATGCTTGTATTTTTGCCACTCAATTTACTTCATCCATGATTCAATTTTTTCGTTCAAAAGTCGACAAGCTCTACGCGGTTGGCCTGGCACAGCCATTACAAAATTCTGACATCCAAAAGCTTACCTGGCTTTTTAGCGGTGCAGAACCGCTGACCGAAAAAATACTCAACGGAAATTTTATCGGACCCCGAAAAGAAATGATCACGCCATGGAGCACCAATGCCGTGGAAATGACGCAAACAATGGGCATTCCAGGCGTGCAGCGCATTGAAGAATTTAAGATCGTAAGCTCAGCGGCAGTTAAATATGACCGGATGTTGGAAGTCTTGTATTCGACGCTCGACCAGGACATTTTTACCATCCTGCATGACCCTGAGCCCATTCGGGAAGTTTCTGATATCGCAGCCTTCAGCAAATCGGAAGGACTCGCGCTGAGCGGTGATGAAGTGGAGTATCTTGATAATGTCAGCAAGCAATTGGGCCGCAAGCTAACGGACAGCGAAGTATTTGGATTCTCACAGGTTAATTCCGAGCACTGCCGTCATAAAATTTTTAACGGCACCTTTATCATCGATGGACAGGAAAAAGAGCACACCTTATTCCAGCTGATCAAAAAAACCGCGAAAGAAAATCCAAACCTTCTCGTATCTGCATATAAGGACAACGTTGCCTTTATCAAAGGGCCGCGGATTGAACAGTTTGCGCCGGGCCGGCAAGATGTAGCCGACTATTTTAAGATCGAAGACATTGATTCTGTTATTTCCGTGAAAGCGGAAACGCACAACTTCCCCACGACCGTGGAGCCATTCAACGGTGCGGCCACCGGCTCAGGGGGTGAAATCCGCGATCGTCTCGCAGGAGGAAAAGGTTCATTACCGTTAGCGGGAACTGCAGTATACATTACATCCTATCCGCGGCTGGAAGGCGACAGACCCTGGGAGAAAAAATTTAAAGAACGAAGGTGGCTCTACCAGACACCGCAGGAAATATTGACAAAAGCTTCCGACGGAGCATCCGATTTTGGAAACAAATTCGGTCAACCCTTGATCTGTGGAAGCGTATTAACCTTTGAACACTTCGAGGGGGATAAAAAATACGGGTTCGACAAAGTTATCATGCTTGCAGGCGGCATCGGATTTGGAAAAGAAAAGGATTCCAAAAAAGAGCATCTCAAGCCCGGCGACAAGATTGTCCTCCTTGGAGGGGACAACTATCGCATCGGGATGGGCGGCGGTGCCGTTTCTTCGGTTGCCACCGGAGAGTATGGAAACGCAATTGAACTAAATGCAATCCAGCGGTCAAACCCCGAGATGCAAAAGCGGGTTATGAATGCAATACGGGCCATGGTTGAATCGGATGTGAATCATATCGTTTCTATCCATGATCACGGAGCAGGAGGACACCTGAATTGCCTTTCAGAATTGCTGGAGGAGACGGGTGGTGTTGTTCACATCGACGCGCTCCCCGTCGGAGATCCAACGTTGTCTGACAAAGAGATCATCAGCAATGAATCTCAGGAGCGCATGGGTCTGGCCATTTCCGAGAAGGAAGCACAAACGCTGCAGAAAATTTCAGCCCGGGAACGGGCGCCGTTCTATGCCGTTGGAGAGGCAACGGGAGATCACAAATTAGTTTTCGAGAAAAGGAATCAGACTAAAAAACCGTTCGACCTTCAAGTGAACCATCTTTTTGGCTCTTCGCCAAAAACGATCATTGTAGATGCAACGCAGCCCATATCGTACAAACCTGTTCAGTATGAGACCGCCAAGATTCAGGAATATGTAAGACATGTTCTGCAGCTTGAATCCGTTGCATGCAAGGATTGGCTCACCAATAAAGTAGACCGGTCAGTATCTGGCAAGGTAGCTACGCAGCAAACCTGCGGGCCGATTCAGCTTCCGCTCAACAATGTTGGGGTCATGGCACTGGATTTCATAAGCAATAAAGGAATCGCCACTTCGATCGGGCACGCGCCAGGCGCATCGCTGATCGATCCTGTCTCCGGCAGCAAACTTGCCATCGCGGAAGCACTCACAAACATTGTCTGGTCGCCGCTCACACACGGTCTCAAGGGCGTTTCGCTCAGCGCGAACTGGATGTGGCCTTCAAAAAACAACGGAGAAGATTCGCGCTTGTACCGCGCGGTGGAAGCGGTTAGCAATTTTGCAATCGCGCTGGGTCTTAATATTCCAACGGGAAAGGACTCATTGTCGATGACACAGAAATATCCCGATGGCGAGGTTATCTATGCACCGGGAACAGTTATCATTTCGGCCGTTGGCGAAACTGCCGACATCCGGAAAACAATTTCGCCCGTGATTCAACCACTCGCGGGCTCTAAGATCATCTACATCGACTTTTCCGGCGATGACAAAAAACTGGGCGGCAGCAGCTTTGCTCAAACTTTAAATCTGTTGGGAACCGAAGTTCCCACAATAACGGACGACGCATACTTCGTGCAAGCATTCGAGGCAGTGCAGCATCTCATCAAATCGGACCTGATTTCCGCCGGGCACGATATTTCCGAGGGTGGGCTGATCACAACGTTGCTTGAAATGTGTTTTGCCACACCGGACAGGGGACTTACACTGGACCTTCATGGCATGGGTGATGATCTAATCAAAATCCTGTTCAGCGAAAATCCAGGCCTCATTTTCCAAACCACACGCGAAGACGAGGTGCTCGCCTTGCTTTCACAACGGGGTGTCAAAGCGCAAATCCTGGGGCACGTTTCGGCCGGGCGACAGATCACGGTGCACTTCGGGTCAGGTCTCATGAAATTTAATATCGACGAGCTTCGCGATGTCTGGTTCAAAACTTCTTACCTGATGGATGCGAAACAGCGTCCCGAAATACATGCGGAAAAACGTTATCAAAATTATAAAAATCAGCTGCTGACGTATGACTTCCCCGCATCCTTTAACGGTACGTTCAAAGGCTTTGGGATCGACCCGGCCAGACGAACCGTTTCTGGCATCAAAGCTGCCATCATACGCGAAAAGGGCGTCAATGGCGACCGGGAAATGGCATACACGTTATACCTCGCCGGCTTCGATGTAAAAGATATTCACATGACCGACCTGGTGTCAGGACGGGAAGACCTTTCAGACGTTAACATGATCGTCTTTGTCGGCGGATTCTCCAACTCGGATGTGCTGGGCTCTGCAAAAGGCTGGGCCGGGGCGTTTCTGTACAACCCGAAGGCAAAGCAGGCGCTGGCAAATTTTTACAACAGAAGCGACACTCTTAGTCTCGGTGTTTGCAATGGTTGCCAACTGATGATGGAGCTGGGACTGGTTTATCCCGAATGGAAGGATCATCCAAGGATGAATCATAACGGATCGGAAAAATTTGAATCTACGTTTGTGAATGTCACGATCCCGGCCAACAACTCTGTATTACTAAGCAGCATGCAAGGCGCGCGGCTCGGTGTTTGGGTGGCACACGGCGAAGGAAGGTTTCGATTACCCGAGGATAGCTCGCTTTTTCAGGTCGCAGCAAAATTCTCCTATCACGAATATCCAGGGAACCCAAACGATTCAGACTTTGACGTGGCTGCCCTGTGCTCTAAGGATGGAAGACACCTCGCGATCATGCCTCACCTGGAACGGTCTCTTTTCCCCTGGAATTGGCCATATTATCCTTCCGAAAGGAAAGCTGATGAGATCTCTCCCTGGATGGAGCCGTTTGTCAACGCGAAAGCCTGGATCAAAAAACATTTTCAAAATGTCTAACAAAAGGTTAATGCATGGTGTTGGACCAGAAGATGTTTAGGTTTATATTCAAACTTCCGTAAACGAGTTGGACCTATGAAGAAGATTTACCCTGCCATTATCCTGCCTATTTTGTTAGCATCATGCCTTGGCTATAAAGAATTGCCGGTAGAGTATGACTACAGCTATAAAGGAAATTTCAAAAAATATCGAACGTTCGATATTATGAAACCGGCAGGTCCCGCCGACTCGACAATGACCAACGAGATCATTGAAAAGCAGATCGTGGCGCGCATGAAATTTCTGGGCTACAGACAAAATTCAAATAAGCCTCACCTGATCGTAGGTTTTAAAATGTTTGATGACAGTTTGAAATTTAATGGTTACATCCAGCCTGAGATTGAAGATTGGGTCAAGAACCAAAATGAAGACATCGAGTACGATCCTCAAAAATTCAACCTGAATCAGGGTACGCTTCTTATTCAATTCTATGACCGTCGTCAAAACAGGTCTATTTGGCAGGGATACGCTACAACTCAATATGGCGCAATCGATTTCCAAAACAGTCGCCACCTCAGAAATGCCGTTATTTCCATTTTGGATAAATATCGCTTCTGGGCTGAAGGATTTATGGATGGCGCTACCGCTACAGCCGACGAAAAAGACCTCTAAAAGTTCGTTTAGGGGTTACAGTTTCTAAAAAATAGTTCTACATTTGCATCCCAAATTAGGGGTCCCGGGGGTAATTACGGGACTTTTTGTCCGATGGTGTAACTGGCAACACGCCTGATTTTGATTCAGGAAAGTCCAGGTTCGAGCCCTGGTCGGACAACTCAAATCACAGAATCCCGATCACAATCGGGATTCTGTTTTAAACGTTGACCCAAAAAGTTGATGTTTGACCCTAGCGGGACTAACGAAAATGGAATAAACCATGGCTGTTAAAATTTTCAGCGGAAGAGCAACCATTTATTTGGCGGAAAAAATTGCCAATGCCTACGGCGAAACCCTGGGAGACGTTGATTATCAACAATTCAGCGATGGTGAGATGTCACCGTTTTTGGCAGAATCCGTTCGCGGACATGAGGTGTTTATTATCCAATCGACGTTTGCCCCTTCCGATAACCTGATGGAATTACTGCTGATGGTCGATGCGGCAAAACGTGCCAGCGCGTCCAGCATAAACGTCGTAATTCCATATTTCGGATATGCCCGTCAGGACCGAAAAGACAGACCAAGAGTAGCCATCGCAGCAAAACTCATTGCAAACCTTATCTCCGCTGCCGGTGCCACGCGCATCATGGCTTGCGACTTACATGCCGATCAGATCCAGGGTTTCTTTGACATCCCTGTGGACCACCTGGATGGCTCTTATATTTTCGTTCCTTACCTGAAGTCATTGAAGCTCGAGGATATTATGTTCGCATCACCCGATGTCGGTGGAATAAAACGCGCCCGCAGTTTTGCGAAATTTTTCGACGCCGAGCTCGCCGTTTGCGACAAGTACAGGAAGGAAGCGAACAAGGTAAGCTCGATGCGCCTTATTGGTGAAGTGGAAGGAAAGGACGTTGTATTGGTAGACGATCTGGTGGATACCGCAGGGACGATCTGCAAGGCAGCAGTTCTGTTAAAAGAAAAAGGAGCGAAATCGGTACGCGCAGTGTGTACCCACCCCGTGTTGTCTGGCAAAGCGTATGAAAACATTGAGAATTCGGTTTTGGAAGAACTTGCAGTATCAGATACAATTCCTTTGAAACACCCAAGCAGCAAGATCAAGGTGCTTACCGTTTCAAATCTATATGCGAAAGCCATCCGGAAGATTCACGACAACGAATCCATCAGTTCTTTGTTCATCAAACTTTAACGTGTAAAATTTTAACTAAACAATTTATAATTATGAAAACCATTGAGATTATAGGGTATCGAAGAGCAAATCTCGGGAAAGTTGGATCGCAAAAACTGCGTGATGAGGGACTCGTTCCGTGCGTGCTGTATGGAGGAAATGATCAAATACATTTTCAAGCACCGATGATCCTTTTCCGCGACCTGGTTTATACCAACGAGGCGCATTTTGTTCACTTGAACATTGAAGGAGAGGAATGCCAGGCAATTCTTCAGGAAGTTCAATTTCACCCCGTGAGCGAAGTAATTTTACACGCAGACTTTTTACGCATTGCTGAAAACAGGAAAGTAAAGATGAGCATTCCTGCCCGTCTGGTGGGTCAGGCGCCGGGTGTTGCTAAAGGCGGAGCATTGGTTCAAAAGAGATCTTCTCTTAAAGTTTATGCGTTCCCGAAAGATATGCCCGATCACATCGACGTAGATGTTTCTGAGCTGGACTTCCACCACGCTATTAAAGTTGGCGATATAAAAGTTGCAAACCTTGAATTGGTCGATCCAAAACAAGCGTCTGTGGCCGTTGTCGAAGTACCTCGCGCCGCGAAGATGGCCGCTGAAGAAGCTGCCGCCGCCGCTGCTGCTCCTGCTGAAGCTGCTGCAGCTCCGGGTGCTGCCGCTGCCCCTGCTGCGGGTGCTGAAGCAAAGAAAGAAGCTCCTAAGAAAGAAGAAGGTAAAAAATAAGTATCACACGATCGTCAACATGCAAATCCCCCGACATCAGGTTGGGGGATTTTTTTTAAGTGACTGATGTGTGTTCGAAATATTGAAGTCAGCATATTTGCGACACCTGCAAGTCCAACACCTCAACACGCCCCCAAATGAAATTTCTCATCACCGGTCTTGGTAACCCTGGCGCAGAGTATGAGCTCACACGGCATAATGTGGGCTTCCTTGTCCTGGATCAACTTGCCGATAAACATGGCGCGTCATTTCAAATAGATCGCCTAGCGGAAAAATCTGAGTTCAGGCACAAGGGTAAGACAATTCATCTCGTCAAGCCAACCACGTTTATGAACCTCAGCGGCAAAGCCATTGCATATTGGTTGCAAGAGCTGAAAATTGAAAAGGAAAATCTGTTGGTGGTTGTCGACGATATAGCCCTCCCCTTCGGCAGCTTGCGCCTGCGCACAAAAGGAAGTTCCGCAGGGCACAACGGTCTGAAAAACACTGAGCTCATTCTCAACACCCAACAGTACGCGCGCCTAAGGTTTGGAGTGGGTGATAGTTTTAATAAAGGGCAACAGGTAGACTATGTGCTCAGCAACTTTACCCAGGCGGAATTCGAAGCGCTGCCTGCGTTCATAAACAAGGCAAACGAAATGATACTGTCGTTCTGTACCATTGGGGCCGAACGGACGATGAACCACTTCAATAGTTAGCGCTTATTCCACTTCTCCTGCAAGTCTCATTCTTTTGCCGCAGACAGGCATTTGAACCGACCAGCAGACGACTACGCTCATTGTTTACAGGTAAAAAGGCTGTATCTTAGATCATCCGCAATATGGTGTCTGAAATTTTATACGATGGACGGTTCGTTCCCTGGCAGCAATCTTAAATATTTTAGTTGATGTGATCCCACGGTCCCAATAAAACCTTAAACCAAAAAAGTGAGTCCAGAATACACTTTAAAAAACGGGGCGCCCCGAAAAGCCTAAAGAGTAGGAAAACCAAACCTAAATTTTTATGAACTGGTACCTTCTTGTACTAAAAAAGTACGCTGATTTCAATGGCAGAGCGAGAAGAAAAGAATACTGGATGTTTTTCTTATTCCAGGTGATATTTTCCTGTGCGGCTGTGATAATAGACAGTCTGTTAGGGTTCAACTCGGCCGGCGGTGGCGCGCTGTATCTTCTGTACGTGTTAGCAACACTTGTCCCGGCACTGGCCGTTGGTGTACGCCGGTTGCACGACATCGGTAAAAGCGGATGGATGATACTAATTTCTTTGATACCAATTATTGGCTCGATCTGGTTGATCGTTTTATTCGCGACAGAGGGTGAACCCGGTACCAATCAGTACGGTCCTGATCCAAAACAAATGGCAGTAGCTTAAATCTGAAAAAAAACGCCGCTGATGCGAAAGGCGGCGTCTTTTTTCTTCTTAACCATGAGGGCCATGGAAAATCTACCCACCTATGTAAGCCTGGTTTTTATTCTCACTACGTTACTGACGATCTTTCTTTTTTATCTCGCAACCCAAAGGTCAACGGTAAGCCTAGGCATTCTTTTCGCCTGGCTCGCATTCCAGGGGGTTTTGGCAGCAACTGGTTTTTACACTGTGACTGATACAATCCCTCCGAGATTTTTATTATTGGTAGGTCCTCCACTCCTGCTTCTTATCGCCTTATTTATGTTTTCCAAGGGAAGACAATTTTTGGATAGCCTCAACATAAAGACCCTTACTCTACTGCACATTATACGGATTCCTGTTGAGATCGTTTTGTTCTGGCTCTTTGTGCATAAGGGTGTTCCACAGCTAATGACCTTTGAAGGAAGAAATTTCGACATTCTGTCCGGCATTTCTGCACCGTTGATTTACTATTTTGGTTTTGTAAAAAATCGAATCGACAAGAAAATTCTTATCCTTTGGAATTTGATATGCCTTACCCTTTTATTCAACATTGTCTTGAATGCGGCATTGTCAGTACCTTCGGCCTTTCAGAAATTCGCGTTCGATCAGCCCAATACCGCAATCCTTTATTTCCCTTTCGTATGGCTGCCATGTTGCGTCGTTCCACTGGTTTTGCTTTCGCACCTCGCTGCGCTACGACAACTTCGTAAGTAAGCCTCGCTGGACTTGCGCCTCTTCCAATCCGACCAGGCGGCCCATTAGCCATGCGCAATGCATTCCATTGGCGTAAATTTCACCGCTGAACGCTCCTGCCCTATTTTTTCCTCTTTTAATCCCAAAAACGGAAATGCTTCCAACCTGTTGAAAGCCCTTCTCCTGGCTGTGGATCGGCACCAAATTTTTTCAAAAGAATTTTTATTTGATGGCAGTTTACAGATAATAAAAATCTTCTTACTTTAAAAGATTAACCTAAACACAGAGACCATGATTAAGTATGCTCACACCAATATCATCACTGATGATTGGAAAAGGCTGGCTGAATTCTACATTCAAGTCTTCGAATGCACGCCCTTGTATCCTGAACGGGACCTCCACGGAGAATGGCTGGAAAGGGCAACCTCCGTCAAAAATGCCCACTTGCGTGGGATTCATCTCCGGATGCCGGGATATGAGGAAACGCTTCCGACCATTGAAATTTTTCAGTACGACAGCAATGAAAATGGATTAGCCACCTTAGCCAACCGAAGAGGTTTCAGCCACATCGCGTTTCGCGTCGATGACGTATCCAAAGTATTGGATCGCGTTCTGCAGAACGGTGGCAGCCGGGTAGGTGAATTGGTGGAGACGAAGGTCGATAACGTCGGCACCCTTACATTTGTATACGCTAAAGATATTGACGGCAATATTGTTGAACTTCAGCATTGGAAATGAGAGTCGAGTGCGGAATAGAAGGGAAGGGCTTCGGATGGAAGCGCCTTTACCAGCATTTATAACGTAGGAGCTAATGGTATTTAGAAAGGCGGAACAAAAGGATTTGATGGAAATAGTGGGAATGCTTGCCAATGATCCTCTCGGAGCACTCAGAGAAGATTTACAACATCCTGAAAAATATCGGCGCGCATTTGATGTCATTAGCAAAGACGACAACCAGGAGTTGATAGTAGTTGAAAATGACGCCGGCGAAGTTGTAGGAACATTTCATCTAACCTTTATTCAATACCTCACGCACCAGGGTAGTGTTCGGGTGCAGATTGAGTCGGTCCGTGTAAGAGAAGATCAGCGGGGCAACGGAATAGGAGAAAAAATGTTTCAATGGGCTTTTCATCATGCCAAGGAAAAAGGCGCACACATGTTACAGCTGACTAGCGACAAAAAGAGGCCGGATGCCATCCGCTTTTATGAAAAGTTGGGCTTTACTGCATCTCATGAAGGCATGAAAAAAATTATCTGACCTCGCGGATGATCCTGCGACGCGGTGTTCTTCTTATATCTTCCGGCTTAAATTATACGCTGGATGCTCGCATGCGTGGAATCAATCTGCTCACACCACTGTGTGCTGTCACCATCTTAAAAGATTGCTTCAAGTAACTTATATGTTCCATAACATGCCGCCCCCACTACGACCAGCGCACCAAAGGCGATGGCAATTAAAAGACCTTTGCCAGACCCCTGATGCTTTCCTTCAAGGTAATGTTCCTTTAGAAGTCTGACATTGCGGTCATTTGCCCGGTAAAAAATATCAAATACAGTTCCAACCAAAGGAATCGCGCCGATAATGGCATCAAGGGTGGAGTTGAAGATCATTTTTATCACGACTTTTTTGCTTGCGCCCTCGTTGTGCATAGTATAGATCAGCATTCCGGAGACAATGTACGTCATGAGGTCGCCCACGATCGGAAGCAAACTCATCAATGGATCTATTCCAAACCTGATATTGGTACCGGGAATTACAAACCGGGAATCCATCCATCGGGCTACACGCTCGATCCAATCCATTCCGGGTGTATTGGGGATTGGGCGTGGTCTAAGGATCTTTACCTCAGGATGCGTAGATGTTTTTTGTTTCAATTTTTGAAAAGTTTGAGATGAACTTTCAAACGGGTCACACACAAAAAACGTTCCTTTGCGGGGAACGTTTTGTTTTCGGTCAACATGAATTCTTTATTTTAACAATTTCCCCAGCAAGCCGCCGAGACTTTGATTGTTTCTGCCGGTATTGAGGCCGGAAATCAGCGATCCAAGTCCGCCCATGCCGCCGGGAAGTCCCATGCCGCCTGGATTGTTCCGACCTTGAAGCAATCCACCCAAGAGACCGCCCCCCAGACCACCAAGGCCACCGCTTCCACCTCTTTTGCCGAGCGCTTTACCTGCGAGGGTGCCCAGCAGCACCGGTCCCAGCAACCCAAAGAGACTTTTGCCAATGGAACCTATATCGAAGCCTGCATTAGAAAATTTTTCCGCCATTCCCGTCGAAGCGAGGTATTCCGGTTTGGTGACTTCCTCCGGAGAGGTGCCTTCGGCTGCCGCTTTGTTTACGAGCTGATCCAAGACAGAAAATTGCCTTTCGTCGACGTTGAGGTACTTCGCCACTTTTTCAATCATCGTCCGTTCTTCGTCAGTATAGCTCTGGTCGGCCTTTGCCAGTGTGATCAGGTCTGTAATGAGCGAATATCTAAGCATGCTTCCTTTTAAAACATCAAGATGCTTTTTCAGGTCATTGCCCGTCGTGTCTTTCGCTGCCTGAAGAATGTTTTGTTCATCCTGGGCCGAAAGTCCGGCGGTCCTGGCAATTTCACGGAACTGTTGAACTTCCTCATCACTAGCCTCGCGGTCGGCAGTGGCAAGTCCGGCAAGCGCGCCAAGGTAAGCGGCCTTTTCGTGCTCAGCATATTTTGTGAGCAAGGTTTCTGATTGTACTTCCATAAAAGGTTTGTTAAGGGTGATTAGACATTATTATCAGTCGATCTGAATGGTCCAAGCAATGAATCTTATAACATGCAGAAAGTTCATAAGTTTTGGACGCCACGCCGCTTTCGTGCTTTTATTTTCGTTGCGAAACCTTACCTGCAAAACGCTATTGGAGTCTCGCACTAACCATGTTTTGAATGCCGGACAGCCTTTTACGTCTCCGCTTTCATTTTT
>DASUTP010000237.1:0-14529 GCA_036374515.1 Chryseolinea sp.
CTCGGCTGCTGAAAGATCTATTTGTTGATTCGTCGCCAAAACTCCGCCAAAGGCAGATATGGTGTCGGCCTGAAATGCTTTTAAGTAAGCATCCTTTACAGATGATGCCGTGGCAACACCACAGGCATTGGTATGTTTTATAATCACAAATGCCGTCTCGCCCTCAAATTCCTTCAGCAAGCTGACAGTTGCGTCAATGTCAACTAGGTTGTTATAAGAAAGTTCCTTCCCGTTCAGTTGTTCAAAGAGGGCGTCAAGGTCACCGTAGTATATTCCCTTCTGATGAGGGTTCTCGCCATAACGTAAGGTTCTTCCCCGTTGTATACTTTTTTTATAACTCGGCAGCTGAAACTCCTTGTTGAAGTAGGAGAAAATAGCAGCGTCATAGTGTGAGGTGACATCAAACGCCATGGCGGCGAATTTTTTCCGATCGGTCAGATCGGCTGAACAATTCTTTGATTCCAGCAGTTGGCAGACCTCCTCATACTGATTTCTTGACGCGACAATCAAAACGTCCTTAAAGTTTTTTGCGGCAGCCCTGATGAGAGAGATCCCTCCGATGTCGATCTTTTCAATGATATCCTCTTCAGATCCGCCGCTTGCCACTGTTTCTTCAAATGGATAGAGATCGACGATGACCAGATCAATCGGGGCGATGTTGAATTCCGAAGCTTGCTTGAGATCTCCTGCCTCATCGCGTCTGAATAATATGCCTCCGAAGACAGCAGGGTGCAAGGTTTTTACCCGTCCACCAAAGATTGATGGGTAGCCAGTGAGTTTCTCCACTGGAGAAACGCTGTATCCTAGCTTTTCAATAAACTCCTGAGTACCTCCGGTCGATACAAATTCTACTCCGTGTTTACCTAATAACTTGATGATGGGTTCAAGTTTGTCCTTATAGAAAACAGAGACCAAAGCGCGGGAAATCTTACGGGCAGACATAAGCAGGTTAGAAGTTATTGAGCAGGGAAAAATTATTTAAAATCATTAAAGCCGGAAGATTCCTCAAACTCTTCAAATTCGATGGTGAAATCGTCGGCATCCATATAAGCAGGAAAGCGGTCACGAAAGGCCTGGAGGGAGTGCGCATTCAGGTCAACGGTCCGGGTAGCCTCACCTCCCTCATTTGTAAAAATTATCTCGCCCTTGGGGCTGATCACAGACGAATGGCCACTATACTCGATGCCGTTACCATCTTGTCCAACGCGATTTACACCGGCAACATAACTTAAATTTTCGATGGCCCTTGCTTTCAGCAACGTGTCCCAGGCATCTATGCGTGCCGTTGGCCAGTTTGCCACATAGACCGCAACATCATAGTTAGGTCTTTTAGCGGTTGCATCCCAACGGTTCCGACTCCATACGGGAAAGCGCAGGTCGTAGCACACCAAGGGACAAATCCGCCACCCTTTCCAGGAAGAAATCAGCAGGCTTTCTCCGGCAGAGAACGTTTTGTTTTCATTTGCCATTCGAAAAAGGTGACGTTTATCGTACGTCCTGAAATTTCCACCCGGTTCCATCCATAACAGGCGGTTGTAGAACCGGTCATGCACTTTTACGATGTAGCTGCCCAGTATCAGCGCACCTGTTTGGTCGGCGACCTGCTTCATCCACTTGAAGGTGCGCATGTTCATCATTTCCGCCAATTTCGATGCTGACATGGTGAACCCTGTTGTGAACATCTCCGGCAGGACAATCACATCCGTAACACCATTAATTTGCCAGATTTTCTCCTCGAACATGGCCAAATTGGCCTCAGCGTCCTCCCAATGTAGATCTGACTGGATTAATGTGATTTTAAGGTCCTGCATGGCATAGCGATTTGCCCGCAAATAAAAGGAATGAAGAGCAATTTCTCTAGGGAAAATTTGAGTAAAAAGCTTTGTCTCGGGCCTAAATCGTTCGCAGGATCGCACTCGCCTTTTCGAGTGTCTCCTCCTTCTTTGCAAAGCAAAAACGCAGGATATTATGATCTGACTTATCCTGGTAAAACACAGAAACCGGAATAGCTGCAACCTTGAATTTTTTCGTCAGCTCCTCTGCCATCTCCAGCTCCGGTTTTTTGGAGATGCTTGCGTACGACATTATCTGAAAATAAGAGCCATGGCATGATAACGGTTCAAACGAAGATCCCTTCATCTGAGAACGGAAAAAGTCACGTTTTTGCTGGTAGAAGGCACCAAGCGATTCATAATGCTCGGGGGTCTTCATGTATTCGGCCAAGGCCAGTTGAACAGGCGTATTTACGCTGAAGACGATAAACTGGTGAGTCTTCCTTATTTCGCGCATTAAATACGCAGGAGCCGCCACATATCCCACTTTCCATCCCGTAGCGTGAAACGTCTTGCCAAACGAAAAGACCGCCAGGCTTTGCGACGCAAGACCAGGGTATCTTAGAACGCTTTGGTGAAGATTTCCGTCAAAAATCAATCGTTCATACGCTTCGTCACTTAGTACGAGGATATTATATTCCAATGCAATCGCCTCAAGCTGCCGGAGATCCGCCTCACGCAAAATTGCTCCGCTCGGATTGTGCGGAGTATTGATGATTATCATTTTGGTGCGAGGCGAAATTTTCGAACGCACCAAATCCCAATCCACAGCAAAATCCGGATACCGTAAATTTATGTGCACTGGAGTACCGCCGTTCAACCGAACTACCGGATTGTAGGAATCATAGGAAGGATCAAACACAATTACCTCGTCGCCGGGATTAATGAATGCGGCAATCACAGCGTAAATGGCTTCCGTCGCCCCCGATGTAATGGTTATCTCAGTTTCAGGATCCAGCGCGTTGTTGAAGGAGCGTTTTATTACGTCTGCAATTGTCTGACGCAGCACCGGCATTCCCAGCATCGGCGCATACTGATTGTGGTCCTCCAACATGAAGCGATACACGAGGTCGATGATCTTTCGATCAATGGAAAAATCAGGAAAGCCCTGGGAAAGATTGATGGCGCCATGATCGAGGGCCATTCTCGACATAACGGTGAAGATGGACGTGCCAACGTCAGGAAGGCGGGATTGGACATTCATTGCCGTACATATTTCTGTGAGCAGCAATTGACAAATAACATTTCAAAATGTCAACGATCTTAGCGGAAATGGCTTGCGTCTCAACGCTCAGAAACTTCCGCTTCCTTTTGTTTCGCACCCTGCTTTGCAAGCGCCGAACGGGAATGAAGGTAATTCTCAAGCATCGAGTCCAATCGTTTTTTGTGCCTCCTTCTTGTGGGATTAAAATAAACACCCAGCTGTTTTTCGTCATAGATCAGGCGATGGTCAGCACTATAGAATTTTACGATCGTAAAATTCTTCTGACGCAGGTTTGTTTCGATCACCCAATACGGCTGGGCCTGCGATCCATAATAAAAAATCACAAAGCAAACGACAAAGACCAACTTTATAATTTTCATGACCTTTTTTTCTGAAGTACGTTAATCGTCCTATGAGATTCAGAGAATTTGGACGGAGACACGGAAAGGGTAGATGAGAAGATAAATTTATTACGACGAAACATTTTCGTCTATCATTTCCCCATTTTCGTCTATAAAGCCACGCCGGACGAAACTTTATGTTTCCGATCAAGTAAGTTTATTGTATGGACAAGTACTTCGCCAAACTGGCCCTATCAGATCAACGATACTACAAAGCCGGGCGACACATTTTATTCTGGCTGGCCTGCTGGCTTTTTATGGGTTTTATTTACGGATTCTACTATGCCGGCCGGGGTGACAGTTCTCTTTCCTTTCCGTTCTCGTACCTGGAGTCTTTGATCTATTTACCGCAACACATGACCCTGGCCTATGGCATCATTTATGTCATCCTACCCCTATTCATTTTAAAAGGGAAATACGGTCATGCGATAGCCGGTGTCATCTTCCTCGTCGTTGGTGTCGCGTTTCTCTCTCCGGCAATCAGCTATGCTATCATCAGACCCATCAAAGAATCATTGGGCGTCCATGAAAAAACCAATCTCATCTTTTACGGGCTGATGGCGGGATTGCGAGGCTCGATGACCGTAGCAGGGTTTGCCGTTGCAATCAAGCTTGTAAAAATGTGGTACTTCAAGAACATTGAAAATGAACGGCTGGAAAAGGAAAAGTTAAAAGCGGAGCTGGAAGTGCTGAAAGGCCAACTAAACCCTCATTTCATGTTCAATACGCTGAACAGCATTTATGCGCTTGCCCTAAAGAAATCGGACTATACACCTGAAGCAATATTAAAACTTTCGCAGCTCATGCGTTATATTCTGACTGATTGCAACGCAACGGCTATTGATCTCAGTAAAGAGGTTGAGGTGCTGAACGATTACATCGCCCTGGAAAAAAGTCGCTTCGGACGGCGACTTGATATAACTGTAAATGTTCAGGGTAGTATAAAAAACAAGATGATCGCTCCATTGCTGCTATTGCCATTTGTGGAAAACAGCTTCAAGCATGGCACGAGCGAAGTGATCGATCAGCCGTGGATCAGCATGGATCTTCGCGTGTCGCATGATACATTGAGCTTTAAGCTTATCAATGGGAAAGCGAAAAACAGCATCAAGCCGGTACCCTCAGCCAGCGTTGGACTGATGAACGTCAAGAAAAGGCTGGCGCTGCTTTATCCCGAGTCCCATAACCTTGTGTTGACGGAAGACGATGACACCTACATCGCCTCCCTGAACCTTGAGCTTGGCAACATTAAAGCGCCAGTGATATGAAAAGCCACATCCGTTGCCTTCTTGTAGATGACGAGCCGCCAGCGCTCGAAATCTTGCGTACCTATATCAAGGCTTTGCCCGCGCTGGAAGTTGTGGGCGAGTGCCATCATGCTATCGCAGCGTTTGAATTTTTACAGCATCATGACGCGGATATCGTATTTCTCGACATCAAGATGCCACAGTTGCTCGGCACCGACCTGGTAAAAGCCATTCCGCAGCCGCCAAAAATAATTTTTACAACGGCCCACCGGGATTATGCGATCGAATGATTTGAAATTGGCGCTGCGGACTACCTCCTCAAACCATATTCGCTCGATCGTTTTTTGAAAGCTGTCCATCGCGCAATGGAGAGAGAATCGTCGAGGGTCGAAGCAACGCTGCCGACCAGCGACCGGTTTCTATACATCAGGGCTGATCGAAAAATGGTTAAGGTAATGGTTGACGAAATACTTTATATCGAAAGTATGAAAGACTACATCAGAATATTCCTGACGAACGGACAGATCATTACCAAACAGACAATCACGGCCATAGAAGCCATGCTGCCGCATGATGATTTTATGCGCGTCCACCGATCGTTTATCGTGGCGCATAAAAAGATATCAGCCTACAGTCAAAACTCCGTTTTCATAGGTAAAATCGAATTACCCCTGGGGCCGCTATACAAACAGACTATTAAAAAACGGTTGCCGTGACATCAGATTCTTAATGATCCAATACGATCGCTTTTAGGCAGCTTATCCAAAGAGGATGATCGTTAAGACTTTCGACAAGCTGGACCTTTTCGCCACCATTCGCTTGAAAAATGTGCTGATACTCCTCGCCGATTTCAATGATTGTTTCGAGGCAGTCGGCGGTGAACGCAGGAGAGAAGACCAAGATTTTTTTCATTCCCTTTCGGGCACACTCCTCAACCACTTTATCCGAAAAAGGCTTCAGCCATTTTTCATCCAACCGCGATTGGAAGCACACGGTGTATTTGTCTGCGGGAATATTCATTGCCGCCGAGATTAACCTTGTGGTTGCGTAACAGGTAGCCTTATAACAAAACTTATTTTCAGGCGTAATTTCGTTTTCACAATTGTGATCCGAACAAGGACCATCCGCATAGACTTTATCCACCTGCCGCTCAGGAAGACCATGGTAGGAAAACAACACGTGATCAAATTCGGAAATATTATACTTCTTTCCCCTTTCCACGATGCTTTCGATGAACAAGGGATGATCATAGTACTGGCTGACGAAAGAAACCTCGGGTATCACCCACCATTTCGATAAAACCCGCATTACCTCTTCATGGGCAGAACCGGTGGATGCTGACGCGTACTGCGGAAACATTGGAACTACTATTATGCGCTCAAAATTTTTACGCCTCATCTCCTCCAGCACATGCGGTATGGATGGATTCTTGTACCTCATCGCAAGAAAGACTTCGTATTCAGCGCCTAAATCTTTTTGCAGAAGTTCCTTTACCCGCAGGCTGTAATAAAGCAGCGGCGACCCATTTTCCGTCCAGAGTTTCTTATAAATTTTTGCCGATTTGGGAGCCCGGAATGGAACAATGATTAGATTCACAAGTATCTTCCTCAACAGCCAGGGAATATCGATTACGCGGGGATCGTTCAAGAATTGTGAAAGATAGGAGCGTACATTTCCAACGGATGGACTATCCGGTGTGCCCAGGTTTACCAGCAGAACTCCTGTATTGCTTTTCATCACAGTCAAAATATTTTCAGAATTTATCAAAATAATACCTGACCGGCTATTTCAAAATCGGAGCGCGTTTGAAAGGCTTGGTCTCATCAAACAATTTTCGATACGTTGCGTGTTTTTTACATTCGTTAGCGCCAACCTGCCTGACCACAGTGATCATTGTGGGATTGAAATCACCAATCCAATTCATTTCATATTCCACGTAGCGGTTGTATTGCTCTTGTAAAACTTCGCGTGCTTTCATCACCATGGCGCCGTCAAGGCCCTTGCCCTGATGCTCGGGCACCACGCCAAATAAAATACCAAAGGCTTTTTTGTTTGTCTTCATCAGCGTATGCCAGGCAAATTTCAATTTTCCCAGCCAATTCATTTTCCCGTTTACATATTTGAAAATCTGATTCACTTCAGGCAGCGACAGAAAGAAGCTGATCGGCTCTCCTTTGTAAAATCCAAAGTAAATAAGACGCGGGTCAAGGATCGGCTTCATTTGCTTGACAAGCAATTGTGCCTGCTGAAGGTTCAAATCCGGATTTTCATGACGTGACGCCCATGCTTTGTTATAGACGTGATGAATATATTCTGCAAGACGCGGCATTTCGGCCTTGTCGATATACCGGATGTTATAGTCTGGATCATTTGCCGTTACGGCTGCCTTCTCTGCCAGACGGGGTAATAACGGTCCCTGAACAGACCGACAAAATGTAAGCTGGTAGAAATAGACTTTAAATCCGTAATCTTCAAAGAACTCCTGATAATACGGAAAATTATAGTTGCACTGATAGTTCGGCTGGCGATCAAAACCCTCGATCAGCAATCCCCACCAGCGATCGCGCGTACCAAAATTGATTGGGCCATCCATGGCTTCCATGCCCTTGCTTTGCAACCATGATTTACACTGATCAAAAAGTGCAAAGGCTGCCTGCTTGTCCTTCACACATTCAAAAAAGCCCATACCCCCTGTAGGCTGGTCGTTCCCTTTGCTCACGGTCTTTTTATTGATAAAAGCCGCTACCCGCCCGACGGTTTCATTCTTTTCGTTCAGCAAGATCCACCGCACGCATTCGCCATGCCTGAAAGTTTTATTCCGTTCTTTGTCAAAAACAGCTTCGATGTCTTTGTCGAGCGGACGAATCCAATGGGGAACATTTTTGTAAAGCCTGACAGGCAAATTGATAAATTCCTTTGCCTGCGATGAAGTGGTCACTTCCTGTATGGTCATCTACTGTTCAACTTCAAGTTGTGTGGTATTGTGGATTACATTGTTGATCCGGTTTGGCAAAATTATATTAAACCTTGTACCCTGGCCAACGCGGCTCGCCACATAAATCTGTCCGCCCAATTTTTCGACGGCATTTTTTACAATGTACAAGCCAATGCCAGAGCCGTCAGATTGTTCTGTTGCCCGGTAGAACATTTCAAAGATTTTAGAAAGGTTTGAGTCGCTAATACCGATACCGTTGTCAGAAAAAATAATTTCTGCCCGGAGGTTATCGATCGTTATTTTAACGTTGATCTCTGATAGCACATTCTCAAGCCGTCTGTATTTGATCGCATTTGAAATTAAATTGCGAAGTATTTCCGAAATGCGCCATGGATCGCTGTAAAATTCTATTCCCTCGATTTTGATTGTGCGTATGATTTCCTTCGTCCCATCCAGATAGTTCAGATCGCTGAAGGTTTGTTGAATGATCCGGTTGAAATCAACTTTTGCCGTACTGATTTCCATCTTCAGATTCTTCGAATGGCTCAACACATCACCGATGAAGTGATCAAGATGTTCGACCTTGCTTCCAATGATGTCTATGTAGTCCATTGGATTGTCGGTGTTGCCGGGTAACTTGGCCAAATTTACGAGTCCTAAAATGGACGACAGGGGCGCACGAAGGTCGTGGGAAACTTTATAGACAAAGTTGTCAAGCTCGCCATTTCTTACTTTCAATTCTTCTTCCACCCGTTTACGTTCGGTTATATCAACATACACCCCGTATATGCCTATTGTCTGGTTTTCAAGCGTCACAGGCATGCCGTAAAGAATTACATCGACCAATTTGCCATTGCGATGGCGTCTTGCAGTTTCGATGCTTATCACGCGATGGTTCGTTATCAAATTATTGAGGTCAACACCCTCGTGCGTCAGTTCTTCCGGTACAATAAAATCGTTAATACTCCGGCCCTTAAGTTCGGCAAGCGTGTATCCGAACATTTCTTCAAAGCCCTTATTTACTTGTTCAACTTTTCCGGAATCGGTGAGCAGGACAACAGCCATCGGAACGTTCTGGAAAAGCTGCGCCAGTAATGTTTCATTCTTCTTCGTTCGTTCTTCCGTTTGTTTTCTTTCGGTTACATCCCTGAAAATAATTTGAAAACACGAGCCGCCTCGAAAGGTAAATGGCAGCGTTGTAGTTTCCACGTAGATTACTCTACCATCTTTGCGCACAAACTTTTGTTCCTCCAGCACCCCCGTTACGCCCATTGCCACCTCCTTCATCCCTTTAATGATTCTCTTGTGGAAGTCAGGATGAACAAAGTCCATCACGAAAGTCCCCACTAATTCTTTTGCGTCGGCGGCCCCTAAAATTTCGTGTGCCTGGTTATTTACGTATAACAGCTTTCCTTTCTTATGAATGATGATACCGATGGGCATTAACTCAATGGACTCAAGATACTTTACCTCGCTTGCATCAGCGCGGTCTTTGCTGGTCGTGATGTCCTGAATCACGCCGCGGCGCACAATGCTTCCATCGGGTCTTGATTCCTGATTTGAAGTGGACTCCATCCACTTCAATTTGCCACGAACCCACATGCGTCCCCGCCAGTTCAATTCTTTCATATCCCCTGCGGGCAATTCAAAAAAACTTTGAATGTCATCTTTATGAATCATCGACTCGAATGAACGATTGTCTTGAATTACAGACTGACCGGAAAGGCCAAGAATCTGTTCGCACGCATCGCTGATAAAAATAAAATTCCTGGAACCGTCAGAGCCTACAACATATTCGTAGAGCACAGCGGGCAAATGCTTAAAGAAATCTTGCATACAAAGAGACGAAAAGGAAGCAGGTTTACCTTTAGACTCAGTCAGGGCCAGGATTGAGTGTAATTAAACTTCGCAAGATAATTTATAGTGGTAAGAAAGCAAGGGGATACGGGGGTGTTTTCGTTCCTGAACACTTTTCGCCTCCCTGACCGGCCTTCTGGGGTGGCATCAGGTAGACTTTTTCTGGAATCGTCAGACGGCAGGAACGGGGGCGCCTCGGTTTGGAAACGTCAAAACTTAAACCAGGTAAAGAAAAGGCCAAATTCGCATAAGGCCCTCAAAGGTTGGTCATTTTCTTAAGCCAGGAACGGGCTTCGCGGATGGACTCAAAGTTGCGGACCTTCATAACTGCAGCGCCTTCTTCCATTTCCTTGATGGAAAGTCGGGTGAATTTACTGCTGGGCATGACAACTGCGAGGTACCGTATCCCGATTTTCTCCATTTCGGGCATTACGTGTGTCTTAAAATAATTGATATCCTCGTCCAGCACGGGCCCGGCCATCCTGCTGTCGGTGAGCATATGGAGCTTGGGGTAATTGCCAATTTCCTGCTGGATTAGCTCCAGTCTTTTTTGCTGTACGAACTGGTAATGCTCGCTATAGCGAGGAATTCCCGCCAAGGTTAATTTTACGCAGGGAATTGAATCGTCCAATTCAAGGGTAGCATATTCGTCCTTAAAAAAAGGCTTTACCATGCTTTCGGCTTTAAAAAGGCTTGAATGAAGGGTTCCCATGGGACATCTAATTTAACATCTATTCTGTGTTTGTAAAAATATTGGTGACAAATAGTCCTGTAAACTCAAAAAAACGTAAACTATATTTTAACTATATTTCATAACGTATTTTACGTAATTACAATGGCTACCGTTGAAATTGGACAAAAGATCAAAGAGGTTTTTGATCAGCGTCAAATTAAACTTACCGACTTTGCAGACGAACTTGGCACTGTCCGCCAAAACGTTTATCGCATCTTTAAGAAACGTCACCTGGATACAGGATTGTTGCTGAAAATTTCGCAGGTCCTTCACCATAACTTTTTCCAATACTATGTCGCCGATCCAGCGGAGAGAGTGGATGAGAAAATAAAACTCCTGAAATCTGAAACTTCCGATTACCAAAAACAGCTCGAACTTTCCCGCAAAGAGATCGACTATCTCCGTAAAATTATCAAACTTATGGAAGAAAAAGCAGAGTTGATTCACCAATTGGGCAAGGATACCATGATGCTTCAGTAATTGCTTTTGTGGCCGGCAACACCCCCTGGTTTTTTTCTACGCGCGCAGCCGGAACGCAGCGCTCTTTATAAATCCTCCGTAAAATCTGGTTGATCGATCCTCTTGGAGACCGTTTTGTTGCAGCAGCCTTTCCCAGTTGCAAAGCCTGCCCGTCTTGATTCCACTGACCGTTCTGAAAAATGCGTACATCACCCGCAGCATTGCGCCGTGCCACCACGTTGTGTCAATAAAATCTGAAACAAGCCATACAGTCCCGGAGTGAATGTGTACGCGGATCCTCTTTATTGCATCGTCGCAGGAAGCGGGCAAAAACAAATCCAGGTAGAAATTTGTGATCACAGCATCGAACGACACGGAATCCGGGATTGAGTTTTCGGTTCCGTGAATAAAAATTACCGGATTTTGAGAACCGGCGGCAGCCTGTTTCGATAGCGCGATCATTTTGGATGATGCATCGATGTACCATATCCGGCAGGTGGGATTTATGGCCGTCACGGCCCGAAGAATCCACCCCGTTCCCCCTCCCAATATCAGAACATTACCTCCCTGCCTTATATCGGTTAAGTAAGCAGTCTGGGCGCTGATGATTGCCTTGCCGAAAATCAACTTCGACAGGCGGTCGTAAAAAGGCGCAATAAAATCAAAGTTGTTCATTGCGGCCAGATAAGATAAATGGCCGGCATAAGAAAAACTGCATCACCCAGCAAACGATACAAATCATTTTTGGCAAGCGACCGCCGAAGGAGAAAAATGATAAGCAAAATGATGATCATGAATGCCAATATCATAACCGGTCCGGAGATGGTGAACACCATAACCTGAACAAGAGTGATCAGCGCACTGGCCGCAAATAATCCATACAGGAAAAAAATCGTTGTGCGATTTCCCATGATCGTGACAAACGAATTTTGTTCGTCGCGCTCATCGAAGACATGGTCAAACCAGGAAAATAAAACAAGGTTGATCCATGCCGCTATGGCAAATTGAACAATTAGCAAGGTATGATGCACGCCTAAGTCAATTGAAGTAACGGTAATGGAAAGAAGAAGGACACCCCACGTGTAAAGGCCCGCAATAAAAAATTCCTTGAGAAAACGGAGGAACTGTTGAACAGTTAAATAGAGAACTACGATCGCCCACAACACCAAGCCCCACGCAAGCACCTGGCGACGGATAAAAAAGATTGTCAGGGCATCGACTAAAACAGCAATCACCAAAAAGCAAACGAGCACTTTAAAATTTTGCTGATGGAAGCGGTGTCTTTCAGTCGATGCGCTATGTTTTATTTTTTTTGCATCCCGCAAATGATCAAGCGTATAAATTATCCAAACCGTAAGGCCCAGGGCCATCAGTCCATACGTTTTGATCTGTACGTTGAATATTCTTGCAAACAATTGTGCACTCACCACTGCCCCGGCTGCGATATCCAGGCTCAGCGTGTTGATATACCGGTAGAACCGAAAAATAGCGTGCATAAAAAAAGTCTTCCGATATCAGAAGACTTCAAATTTATCACATAAATGACTCAGGCTGACTTCAGAGCTTCAGCGCCGCCAACAATTTCAAGAATCTCTTTTGTGATGGCTGCTTGCCTTGAACGATTATAAGCAAGCTTCAATTCCTTTAACAGCTCGCCGGCGTTTTCAGATGCTTTATCCATAGCGGTCATTCGCGCTGCGTGTTCCGCGGCGTTTGATTCGAGAATGGCGCGGTATAACTGGACGTTGAGCAACTGCGGAACCAGACCCGCCAGCAGCTCTTCTGCATTGGGTTCGAAAATATAATTAGGAGGGTTCTTCGCCGTCGATGGCTGAAGGGCCATGGGCAAGAATTGTTCTACCCTTAACACTTGTGTGGCAACGTTCTTAAATTCATTGTAAACAATTTCCACCTTATCGTATCCACCTTTTCTAAAAGTATCTACGATATGATGACCTGCTTGAGCCGCGTTTTCAAAATTTAGTTGTCCGAAAATGCCCCAATAGGAATCCTGGCAATTAAACTTCCGCTTGGTAAAGAATTCAAATGACCGCCTGCCCAAAGGCAAAATAGTTACATCGCCGCGGCTCATCTGAGTCGGATATTTTTCCTGGATAAGCTTGATCGCTGATTTTAGTACTGTGCTGTTGAAAGCACCACACAATCCCCGATCCGAAGTAATAGCTACAATTAATATTTTATTTTCCGGCCGTTTAGCGGCATACCAATCGTTATCATTGTCGGAGCCGATGGCAGCGACCAGATTTGAAACGATGCCCTGCAACTTGCCGGCAAAGGGTCTGATCTGGTGGATCTTCTCCTGAGACCTGCGAAGTTTTGAAGCCGCCACCATGCGCATGGCCTTCGTTATCTGTTGCGTGGAGATAACAGAGGTAATTCTGTTCTTAACTTCTTTTAAACTTGGCATCCGATCCTGTCTGTTAAGCTAAATTTCCTGCCACTTCCTGGGCAACTTTCTTAAGTAATTCAACGTCCTGGTCCTCCAATTTTCCGGCCCGGAGGTTTTCCAGCACCTTTGTATGCTGAGATCTGAGAAGCAGCAGGTAATCCTGTTCAAACTCCTTCACTTTCTCTACCGGTACTTTGTCGAGGAATCCTCTCGTCGAAGCCAGAATTATCGCCACCTGCTCTTCTACAGGCACGGGCGCAAACTGAGGCTGCTTCAGGATCTCCTGGTTCTTACGTCCGCGGTCGATTGTCAGTTTGGTGGCAGCATCCAGATCTGATCCAAACTTTGCAAAAGCTTCCAATTCTCGGAACTGTGCCTGGTCAAGCTTGAGAGTTCCCGCAACCTTTTTCATGGATTTTATTTGAGCAGATCCTCCAACCCGTGACACGGAAATACCAACGTTGATCGCAGGGCGGATTCCGGAGTTAAAGAGGTTCGATTCGAGGAATATCTGACCATCGGTAATGGAGATAACGTTGGTGGGAATATATGCAGAAACGTCACCGGCCTGTGTTTCAATGATTGGCAGGGCAGTCAGTGATCCGCCGCCTTTTACCAAATGTTTGATGGAAGGAGGGAGGTCATTCATGCTTCTCGCGATCTCATCGTTGTTGATGATCTTCGCTGCGCGTTCCAGCAGTCTTGAGTGGAGATAGAAAATATCGCCCGGATAAGCTTCGCGTCCCGGAGGTCTGCGCAACAAAAGACAAACCTCACGATAAGCAACTGCCTGTTTTGACAAGTCGTCGTAGATCACCAGCGCCGGTAATCCACCGTCGCGAACAAATTCTCCAATAGCCGCGCCCGTAAACGGAGCGAAATATTGCAGTGGAGCAGGATCGGAAGCATTCGCAGCCACGATCACGGTATATTTCATTGCGCCGCTCTTTTCCAGCTGCGCTGCAACGCTGGCAATGGTTGATGCTTTTTGACCGATTGCCACATAAATACAGTAGACCGGTTGCCCCCGCTCGTAAAATTCCTTCTGGTTGATGATAGTATCCAGCGCAACCGTTGTTTTACCAGTCTGGCGATCGCCGATAATCAGCTCCCGCTGTCCCCGGCCGATGGGAATCATTGCGTCGATAGCTTTGATCCCGGTTTGCAACGGTTCGTTTACTGGCTGCCTGTAAATAACGCCCGGGGCCTTACGCTCAAGCGGCATTTCGTATAACTCACCCTGTATCGGTCCTTTTCCATCGATAGGTTCGCCCAGCGTGTTGATGACGCGGCCGATCATTCCATTACCTACTTTAATCGAAGCAATGCTGCCGGTTCTCCGCACGGTATCGCCCTCGTGGATGCCTTTTGATTCACCCATTAAAACGGCGCCAACATTATCCTCTTCGAGGTTAAGCACCATTCCTTTGAGCCCGTTCTCAAATTCCAGA